>CAIPJU010000227.1 GCA_903865465.1 uncultured Bacteroidota bacterium | reverse complement strand
CTCTTATAAAAGTAGGACTGGTAAGAACTTTTACCATCTCGCTACCCACTGTCTGTTCTACTCTTCCCGATCTCTGGACTGGTCGCTGCGATGGTATCCCCCATCCACTGTCACTTCCGCTCTCACTTTCATATCTCTGAGGCTCCTGCTGAGTGGCTTTCTCTGATACTTTGCCGCTCAATATTTCATAGGCGCTTTCCCTGTCAATATCTTCCTGATATTTTTTAACCAGAGATGAGGACCTGTTGATGGAATCAATTTCAGCAGAAGTTAAGATGTCCATCCTGCTTTGTGGAGTCCGAAGCCTGGTAGCAGCCAGAGGTGTTGGATTTCCCTTTTCACTCAGTGCGGTTACAAATGCTTCTCCAATGCCGAGGCTTGTAATCACCTCATCGGTTATATAATAATCTGATTGAGGATAGTTTTCTGCTGTGAGCTTGATAGCTTTCCTGTCGACAGCGGTAAATGCCCTGAGGGCATGCTGAACTTTAAGTCCCAGCTGCGAAAGGACACCATTCGGCACATCCTGTGGGTTCTGGGTTACAAAGAAGATCCCAACCCCTTTCGATCTAATGAGCTTGACAATATTTTCGATCTGGCCGAGCAGTGCCTTACTTGCTTCATCGAAGATAAGATGCGCCTCATCGATAAATATAGCCAGCTCCGGTTTAGCCACATCACCCTTTTCAGGCATATGGCTGTAGACTTCGGCAAGAAGCGAAAGCATAAAAGTCGAGAACAGCTTCGGTTTGTCCTGGATATCAGTTAACCTTATTATGCTGATATAACCGTTGCCGTTTTTGTCTCTCCTCAGCAGGTCGTGTATGTCGAATGAGAGCTCGCCGAAAAAGAGGTCGGCACCCTGTTGTTCCAGTTCAAGAATTTTACGCACAATAATACCTGTTGTAGCGGTTGATATTTTACCGTAATCTTTTTCTACCACATCCTTTCCTTCATCGGTCACATATTGAATTGCTTTCTTTAAGTCCTTCAGGTCGAGAAGAGCCAGCGAATTATCATCGCAATATTTGAAAATCACAGAAAGCACTCCTGCCTGGGTATCGTTCAGGTCGAGGATACGGGCAAGAAGAACAGGTCCGAATTCCGACACGGTAGCTCTGAGCCTTACTCCTTCCTGACTTGAAAGTGACATGAGCTCTGCAGGATAGCCCTTGGATTCATATGGTATATTAATCTGAGCATGCCTTTCGGTGATAAATGGTTTCTCAACGCCTGGCATGCAAATTCCGCTCAGGTCTCCCTTGACATCCATCAGAAGTACAGGGACACCTCTTTCGGAGAGTTGTTCCGAAAGTACCTGCAGTGTCTTTGTTTTTCCGGTACCGGTTGCTCCGGCTATAAGTCCATGACGGTTCAAAGTCGATAATGGGATCTTAACCTGGGCCCCTGCTATGACTTCTCCATCAAGCATTGCACTTCCAAGAGCTATGAAATCACCCTTGCAGGTATAACCATCATTTATAAGTTTTGTGAAAGTTTCCGTCTTGCTCATAATTAATATTTTTTATAATTCACCTAATCTCTTTTACCGGCGTGCAAGTTAGCAGTTTAAGGAGAATTTACATAACATGCCCCTGTTATAATGACTCTAAAGATGGTTCAATCGGCCACTTAATCATTTTTCTTTCCCGATTTAGTAAATAAATATAAAGGTTTTTATATTTTAGCCCGATGATGTTTATTTCATTAAAGAATGACAATATTCCTAATGAAAAGTTTCGCTATAGTATTATGTTATCCTTTAAAATCTGAAAGTTGAAGAACTTAGCCGGACAATTAATTTAGAAGTTGTGCTGGTTTTTATTTCTTCCGAATTTAAAATCTAAAACCAAAAATAATGAAAACAAAATTTCTTGTATTTTTCTTACTGATAACTGCAATCTCCCAGATGTCCTATGGACAGGTCACAGATGGAGAAAAGACCTTACGTTCGGTAATTGCCGATACCTTAAAAGGATGGAAAACTCATGGAGTCATCTCTGTGAACCTCGGACAGACTTCACTGACAAACTGGTCGGCCGGAGGACAAAATTCTTTTGCAATAAACGGATTATTCAGCGGATTCGCAGAGTATCGGAAGAATAAATATGTCTGGACCAACTCCCTCGACCTTGGTTATGGCATCCTGAAACAGGGGACCAATGGTGTTCCAATGAAGACAGATGACAAAATTGATTTCCTTTCTAAATTCGGAATGGAGGCATTCAAGAATGTATATTATGCAGCTCTTCTGAACTTCAAGACACAGATGACCCCGGGGTATAAATATCCTGATACCGAAAACAAGATTTCGAATCTCTTTGCACCTGCCTACCTCCTGGTGGCCCTTGGAGCGGATTATAAACCTGATAAATACTTTAGTGCCTTTATAGCGCCGCTTACTGATAAGTATACGTTTGTCCGAGACCAGAAACTCTCCGATGCAGGAGCCTTCGGTGTGACACCGGGGAAAAAATCACTCCAGGAAATCGGAGGATATCTAAGAGCAATCTATTCAAGGAGTGACTTCAAGAGCGAAGCCCTGAAGAATATTTCATTTACAACAAAGATTGACCTCTTTTCAAACTATGGAAAGAATCCTCAGAATGTTGTTGTAAACTGGGAAACACTGATTTCATTGAAAGTCAATAAATTTATCTCGGCAAGCCTGAACACACAGCTTATTTATGATGATAAGATAAAGATTCCTTTCGATAAAAACGGAGATGGCATAATTGCCGACGGGGAAGCCGTTGGTTCAAAAATACAGTTCAAGGAAATTCTCGGAGTAGGATTCTCCTACAATTTTAAATAACCTAAAACCTTTACATTATGAAACTAGTAGATGAATTCAAGTCCTTTGCTATGAAGGGAAATGTTGTCGACATGGCTGTTGGTATTATCATTGGTGCAGCTTTCGGCAGAATTGTCTCCTCGATGGTTACCGACATTATCATGCCTCCTATCGGATTGCTGATTGGCGGCGTTAATTTTACTGACCTGAAAGTTGTGATGAAAGCAGCAACCGAGACAAAGGCTGCAGTGACATGGAACTACGGCAATTTCGTACAGGTCTGTTTCGATTTTCTTATTGTGGCTTTTTCTGTCTTCATGCTCATTAAAGCAATGAACTCTGCAAAAAGCAAAGAAGAGCTGCCTGCTGCTCCTGCTGCACCTCCGGCTCCAACTATGGAAGAGACTCTGCTTTCTGAAATAAGGGATCTTCTCAAAAAATAGTATCATTGACTCAAAAGGCCTCCCAGGACCTTTGTCAGTTCAGACCATTCAGTTTTTAAAATAATTTACCGGGATATTAATTTATTCCGGTAAATTTACTTTTATATAAACTTCCCCGGAATGAGTATAAAAAAGTCATTATTCTATCTGTTCATTCTTTTATTATTCCCGGCATGGACTCCTACATGCAACTGTCAGAGTGTACCGGAACCATTTAAAATCTGGTTCAGCAAGCCAGCTGAAACGTGGAATGAAGCGCTTCCTGTTGGAAACGGAAGGCTTGGGGCCATGATCTTCGGTTGTGTTGAAAAGGAGAGGCTCGAATTGAACGAAGAGTCAGTATGGACTGGAAGTGAAAGGTGGGATGCAAATCCTGAAGCGCGCAAGACTCTCCCTGAAGTAAGAAAACTGCTTTTCGCGGGTAAATACAGGGAGGCAGAGGAGCTTGCACAGAAAGGCATCCTCGGACAAAAACCCCAGAATCCCACAGCCACCTATCAGGCCCTGGGGGACCTGAGGCTTGATTTCGGAAAATCTCAATTTTATTCTGGCTATCGAAGGGAACTCAATATCAATGAAGCAATTGCAAGAGTCTCCTATAATTCAGGGGGTGTAAATTTCGTTCGTGAGATCTTCTCTAGCTCACCCAGCCAGGTAATATTGGTTCACCTTACAGCCGATAAACCCCAATCGCTGACCTTTACAGTCCGCTTATCTCGCAGCGGTGGAAATCCAGCTATTTCAGCCTCATCGGGTGAGATATTAATGTCTGAACATGTGGGTAAGGGTGATGGCGTTCATATGACTACCAGGGTGAAAGTTATGGCTGATGGCGGGACTTTCACTTCAGGAGGAGACTCGATTAGGGTTGAAAAGGCAAACAGCGTAACCATCTTTACTACAGCTGCCACCAATTATCGCGGAGTTGATCCTGCAATTATTTCTTCGGAACAGATGAGAGCTGCTTCGGCCAAATCATACTCAGAATTAAGAAGCAGTCATATTGCAGATTATCAGTCACTTTTTAAAAGAGTGGATATCGAGCTTGGGTCTGGCCAGGGAAATTACTACCCTACAGATGCCAGGATCGAAGCTTTACAAAACGGATATGCCGATCCCGATCTTATAGAATTATATTACCAGTTTGGAAGATATCTACTTATCAGCAGCTCCCGTCCGGGCAATCTTCCGGCTAATCTTCAGGGTATATGGGCCGACGGAATGTACCCTCCATGGAGTGCCGATTACCATATAAATGTCAATATCCAGATGAATTACTGGCCTGCTGAAATTACTAACCTAAGTGAACTTCAGGAACCCTTTATTGATTTCATCGATGCCCTCAGGCCTAATGGACGGAGAACCGCCAGTGAAGTCTACGGACTGAAAGGAATAGTGGCACATTACACTACCGACCCATGGCATTTTACTGAGCCCACAGGAGCTACAGGCTACGGAATGTGGCCAATGGGAATTGCATGGAGCTGCCAGAATATCTGGGACCATTATCTTTTTGGGGGCGATATTGAATATCTCAGGAGGAAATCCTATCCCATCATGAAGGAGGCCTCAGAGTTTTTCCTTGGCTGGTTAGTTAAAGATCCTGCGACCGGTTACCTGGTTTCCGGGCCATCCATCTCGCCCGAGAACCGTTATAAAATTCCGGGTGGCAAGGGTTCTGCAAGCGTTGTGATGGGGCCAACGATGGATCAGATGATCATTCGCGACCTCTTTCAGAACACCATAACTGCATCCGCAATTCTTGGCATTGATGAACAATTCAGAAAGAAACTGGAAAAAACAGTACCTGAATTAGCTCCAACACAAATTGGGAAGGATGGCAGAATAATGGAATGGTCGCATGAATTTGAGGAGACAGAACCGGGTCATCGCCACATGTCACATCTTTACGGTCTTTATCCCGGGAACCAGATGAACTTTCAGAATACGCCGGATCTTATGGCAGCAGCGCGGAAAACGATCGATTACCGGTTGGCTAATGGAGGTGGCCACACAGGCTGGAGCCGTGCCTGGATAATCAACTTCTTCGCCCGGATGAAAGACGGGGAAAAAGCCTATGAAAATCTTGTTGCTCTTCTGGGCCGGTCTACTCTCGCCAACCTCTTCGATAACCATCCTCCTTTCCAGATCGATGGTAACTTCGGTGGAACTGCCGGAATAACCGAGATGCTTCTGCAAAGCCATGCAGGAGAGGTTGAGCTGCTCCCTGCTCTTCCTTCCGAATGGAAAACAGGATACATTCACGGCATTATGGCACGCGGAGGTTTTGAAGTTAATATCGACTGGGAAAACGGAAGACTCAAAGAGGCGAAGATAATTTCCAGACTTGGCAATCCGTTAAAAATCAGATATGCTCGTTCGCTCTTAAGTTTACCTTCCACTGAAAAAGGGAAGTCATATACCATCCCTGGCAATATGAAAGCTGTTGAATAAAACGATTAAATCCGGAAATTATAAATGATCAGGCTGACCAAATCAGTTGCAATTTCGCTTCTTCTGCTTTCTGGCTTTGCAACTATCAACTCTTCCCCAATTAACATAAAGCAGATTTTTTGTGACGGCAAGGAAAATCCTGCAGGAACAGGAGCAAGCCCGGTTTTCGGCTGGATAAGCGAATCTTCTTCCAGGAATAAGGTCCAGACAGCATGGCAGATACTGATCTCTTCTGGCCTTAAAAAAGCAGATAAGAGTGATGGTGACATCTGGGATTCAGGGAAAAGCAAATCAGAAAAATCGGCATGGATACCTTATTCAGGCCCGGCTTTGCAGAGTGGCAGGGAGTATTTCTGGAAAGTCAGAATCTGGGATGGTCACGACAAACCTTCAGAATGGAGTAGTACCGGGAAGTTTATAACAGGATTGTTTGAGAAGAAGAACTGGAACGGAGCAAGATGGATCGGTTATGAAGATATCCCTGACTCCCTGCTCCTGGTTCCGGGAGTACACGGAAATGGTGATCATCTTGGTCCACTCGCCCTGAAAAGGACAGTAATACCTTATTTCCGAAAGGAGTTCAGCGTAAGCCGAAAGGTGGAAAAGGCCCTCGTCTTCATAAGCGGACTTGGTCAATATGAATTAAGCCTGAACGGAGAAAAGGTTGGAAACAGCTTCCTCTCACCAGGCTGGACTGATTACCGGAAAACATGCTATTACAATACCTACGACATAACTGAAAACCTAAAGCAGGGAATTAATACCATCGGGACTATTGTCGGCAACGGGTTCTACAATATTAACAGGGAGCGTTACAGGAAACTTGTCATTGCTTATGGTGCACCAAAAATGATACTCAGGCTTCTGATCAGATATACAGATGGTTCAGAAGAGGTTGTAATAAGTGACAGGTCATGGAAAACTTCTCCTTCACCAATAACATTTTCAAGTATTTATGGTGGTGAAGATTTTGATGCCAGGCTTGAGAAGCCCGATTGGTGCTTAGCGGGTTTTGATGACACGAAATGGCAAAATGCAATCTATGTGAAAGAGCCTGCAGGTACTCTGAAACCGGAAAGCGACTTTCCCCTCAAGGTTGAAGAGATAATTACCTGCAAGAAAATTTCCGTTCATAATGACAGCACTTATCTGTTTGATTTTGGTCAGAATGGTTCAGGAATAATAAAACTGCAGATTCATGGAAAGAGCGGACAGGAAGTCCTCCTTATTCCGGGAGAACTGCTTGGCTCAGATTCGCTGGTGACACAAGCAGCTACAGGTGCTCCTTACTATTTCTCCTATATTCTGAAGGGCGGGGATGAAGAGATCTGGATGCCGAGATTCACTTATTATGGCTTTCGTTATGTTGAGGTAAGAGGGGCCGTTCCTGAGAACCATCCCAACCCCGGCAAACTGCCTTTAATAAGGCACTTGCAATTCCTCCATACACGTAACTCATCACCTGAGGCAGGAAGTTTCAGCTGTTCAAATGATCTTTTCAACTCCATATTCACGCTTATAAAATGGTCAGTTAAAAGCAACCTGGCAAGTGTTGCTACCGATTGCCCCCACAGGGAGAAACTTGGGTGGCTTGAGCAGACACATCTTATGGGGAACTCTGTCAGGTTCCTCTATAACATTCATAATCTATTCAGCAAGGTGATTGATGATATGGCTGAAGCCCAGCTTGAGAATGGACTCGTTCCGGACATAGCTCCCGAATATGTTCCTTTCGAAGCCGGATTCCGCGATTCACCCGAATGGGGCAGCGCTTCTGTCATACTTCCCTGGTATATGTACGAATGGTATGGTGATATTGATGCCATAAGGAAAGCTTACCCCATGATGAAAAAATATCTCGGATACCTCGAAGCTAAGTCAGATAAACATATTATCTCACACGGCCTCGGCGACTGGTACGATCTCGGTCCTGAATTCCCCGGAGAGGCTCAGCTTACGCCAAAGGCAGTGACTGCAACTTCAATTTACTATTACGATACAAAGCTGATGGCTAAAATGGCAGGCCTCACCGGCCACCCTGATGATGCTGATTTTTACCGGAACAGGGCTGAGGAGATCAGGAATGCATTTAACGCCGTCTTCTTTAATCCTTTGACAAAAGTTTATTCTACCGGAAGTCAGACCGCAATGTCGATGCCTCTCTTCTTCGGAATGGTTGACGACAGCCTCAGAAATGATGTTGAGAAAAACCTTACAAGGTCGATTATTCAAAATAACAAAGCTCTGACGGCAGGTGACATTGGATACAGGTATTTGCTCAGAGCCCTTGAAGAAGCCGGAGAGTCGCAGCTTATTTTTGACATGAATTCAAAGACTGATGTCCCGGGTTACGGATTTCAGCTTTCAAAAGGAGCTACCTCACTGACAGAATCATGGGCTGCCCTCCGGGATGTTTCCAATAATCATATGATGCTTGGTCACTTAATGGAGTGGTTCTTCAGCGGTATCGGTGGCCTACGCCAGCCGGAAGGTTTTGGTTCATACGACAGGATCATTATAGCTCCCGAAATTGTTGGTGATCTGACCTGGGCAGAAACAACATATAATTCAATCCATGGGGAAATTTTAAGTAACTGGAAAATAGAGGGAAATGTACTGACAATGAAGGTCAGGATACCTGTTGGCTGTAAAGCAACAGTTTCGATTCCTCAATCCAATCCTGATTTAATATCTGAAGGAAAATTGCAATTAAAAAAATCGAGGTTTGCCAGGATTTCCGGTACTTCTGAAGGAAGAACTTTATGTGAAGTACCTTCCGGGGAATATATTTTCAGCACTGTTACTGAAAAATAGAATTCTGATGAAGAGAATAATTGCTGTTATCTATTCCTTTATTCTGATTTCAAATGCCAGCTTCGCGCAGTGTTCGCTGAAAATAGATATTGTTGAAATCAGGAATAATGAGGGAAGCATAATGCTTCAGCTTTATGATGTTAAAAAGAATGTAATATGCCAGAAGATCAGCCCTGTAAATAATAATATGTGCGAGTTTTCGATAAGCGATCTGAAACCCGGCAAATATGCGATCAGGTATTTCCATGATGAGAATCAAAATGGCAGGCTGGAAACTAATCTTTATGGCAAACCTCTTGAAGGATATGGTTTTTCGAACAATGTGACTGGCAAATTTGGTGCGCCTCCTTTTGACTATTGGCTATTCGAATTAGAGTCCGATAAAAAAATTACTTTAAAACCTGTTTATTAATCTCCCAAACCTGTCGGGAGTAAAAATTAATTTTATAGATACTCTTTGTACCTTTGTTTGGGACATAACAATAAATTTAAAGTCTTTAGTAAAAATTATTAGATCCGGTTTATCTAAGAAAGATCTCTATGGGAAAAACAGCAGTTATTATTGGTGCAGGAATTGGTGGTATTTCGACAGCAATATATCTGTCGAAAAACGGATATAGTGTGTCGGTATATGAAAAAAATCAAACTGCAGGCGGGCGCTGCAGCCAGCTCATACGCGACGGGCATCGTTTTGATCTTGGCGCAACAATGCTGATAATGCCTGCTATCTATCATGAAGCATTTGATTCTCTGGGAATTCCGTTCTTCTCAGAGACCAACATCATTCCATTGGATGATCTGTATCATATCTATTTTGACAATAATGAGATCCTGGCCTTCTCTTCTGACAAAGAAAAAATGAAAAGCCAGCTTGAAAAAGCTGAACCGGGAAGTTTCGTCAAATCACAAAAATATGTATCAGCCGGTTATAAAATTTTCCAAATCGGACTCAATAAACTGATTGGCCGTAATTTTTACAATCTATTTCAGTTTGCCAATTTTAAGAACCTTTTGATGCTTTTGCAGCTTAAGATTCATATTTCAAATTACCGGTATGTAAAAAAGTTCTTCCGAAATCCTCACCTCAGGATGGCTTATACCTTCCAGAATATTTACGTTGGCCAGAGTCCCTTTGACTCACCGGCTCTTTTCTCGATGGTACCTGCTGCTGAACTGACTGAAGGATCATTCTTCCCCGAAGGAGGTATGTTTACCGTGGTTGAAAAACTGATGTCGGCTGCAAAGGATTCGGGAGTGGAATTCTTTTTTAATACCCCTGTAAAGAAGATCCGGATCAACAAAAACAGAGCCGAGAGTATAATACTGGAGGATCTGTCTGAAATAAAAGCAGATGTCATTGTCGCGAATGCTGACCTGCCATATGTTTACCACGATCTCCTTCCTGATTCTGCCTATTCACGGACACTTGCCGCAAAGAAATATTCATGCTCGGCAATATGCTATCACTGGGGTCTCGATAAAGTTTATCCACAGCTTGTACATCATAATGTGTTTTTATCGGATGAATACCGTGAAGGGCTCAATTGTATCTTCAATGAGAAATCAGTTAATGAGCATCCCAGTTTTTATCTTCATGCCCCGGTAAGGACAGATCCTTCAGCTGCACCAGAAAACTGCGACACATTTTCAGTTGTTGTGGGAGCAGGCCATGTTGACATATCCAAAAAGCAGGATTGGGAAAATTTGAAGAATACAACCAGGGCTGCCGTAATTACACGGTTGAAACAACTTGGACTCGAAGATATTGAAGATCACATAAAATTTGAGGTTTGCTATACACCTGAAAGCTGGGAAACAGCCTGCAATATATCAAGAGGCTCGGTTTTTGGAAGCCTTGCTCATAATCCTCTGCAAATGGGGTACTTCCGGCCACATAACCAGCACGACAGGTATAAAAACCTCTACTTTGTTGGCGGAAGTACACATCCTGGAAACGGTATTCCAAATATCCTTCTTTCTGCAAGGCTGACTTCAGAACGGATCCTAAATAAATCGTTAATAATAAAACAGTAAATTGATGAAATCGCAAAGGGATAAATTCCTGGAAATATTCAACTCGATAGATTTCAATGCTATCATTGATCATCCGAATATTCTGGTAGCTGCCAATTTCTGGGATCACGACAGATTCTGTGCTGCTAAGACCTGCTATAAGTTCATGCGGGCAATCGATGATATGATCGATGATTATAAGGCAAAAAACAAGATGATCGCAGAGGGCGAACGCAAAGAATTTGTTGCCAGCGTTGATGACTGGCTAAGGATGATTGTTGTATCCGGGGAATGCAACCCCCGGCAGGAGGAACTGCGACAGGCTGTTGAAAAATTCATAATCCCTGTTTGGCCGCTTGAAGATTTTGCCAAATCGATGATTTTCGATATTAATAATGATGGTTTCCCGACAATTGATTCCTTTCTTGAATATACCAAAGGCGCTTCGCTTGCCCCCGCTTCAATATTTGTACATCTGAACGGACTTGTAAGCAAAAACGGTCATTATGAGAAGCCTCTGTTTGATGTAAAATGGGCCGCTACACCCTGTGCCTACTTCAGCTATATTGTACATATTATTCGTGATTTCCAGAAAGATCAGCTTAACAACCTTAGCTATTTTGCTGATGATCTGATTATTAAAAATGGTCTGACCCGGAAAGACCTGAGGGACTTTGCCGAGGGGAAGCCAGTGAATAATGAATTCCGAAACCTTATCAGGCAATACTACGAACTCGCAGATGGATACCGGCTAAAGACATATGATGTAATAAGGGAGATCAACCCTTTATTGGAACCCGCCTATCGTCTGAGCCTCGAGATTATCTTCAATCTCTACCTCATGGTGTTTGAGAGAATTGATCTTCAAAACGGGGAATTTACCTCCCTGGAACTTAATCCTGCACCTGCAGAGATCAGGGATAGAGTTTATGATACAATAATGAAATTTGAGTTCGAGCCTGCCTGCCTATGAAAATAAATCTATTCTGGTTCAGAAGGGATCTTCGTCTTGAGGATAACACAGCACTCTATAATGCTTTAAGATCCGGATTACCTGTTCTGCCGCTATTTATTTTCGATACAAATATTACTGCCGAACTACCCCACGATGATGCAAGGATAGGTCTTATTTATGATACACTAACCTCAATAAATAAAGAACTTTCTTTTATGGGGAGCTCCGTTCTGGTAAAGAAAGGGGACCCTGCTTCCGTTTGGAATGAGCTTACCACAGCACTTGAGATTAATTCTGTTTTCCTGAACAAGGATTATGAACCCTATGCCATTCAGCGCGACAATAGCATTGAAAAGATTCTCAAGTCAAAAGGAATCTCCATGTTCCGGTTCAAAGATCAGGTTATTGCTGAGGAGAGGGAAATACTCAAGGACGACGGCACTCCGTATACAATCTTCACTCCATACAGTAAAAAGTGGAGGCAGCAGGTTGAAAAGAATTTCAGACCATTACCCGACTTAAGAACAGAAGAAAAGGGGAACTTTTTCAGGTGCTCTTACCTCTTTCCGTCACTTGAAGAGATCGGTTTCAAAAAAAGTAAGGTTAAGGCAAGGGATTACGATCTTTCGGTTATCTCATCTTACGACAGGTTTCGCGATCTGCCTGCAGAAGATAAAACAAGCTACCTCAGCCCCCACTTTCGGTTCGGGACAGTAAGCCCCCGGAAAATAACAATGCTTGCAGCAAAGGAGAATCAGGTTTTCCTGGGTGAACTTATCTGGAGAGAGTTTTTCATGCAGATCCTCTTCAACTTCCCAAAGGTTGTGACTGAAAACTTCAAGCCCCGATATGATAACATTCAGTGGAGGAATAATGAAGCTGAATTTGAGCGGTGGTGCAAGGGAGATACAGGTTACCCGCTTGTCGATGCCGGCATGAGGCAGCTGAATGATACGGGTTATATGCATAACAGGGTGAGGATGGTAACGGCAGGCTTTCTTGTTAAACATCTTCTTATCGACTGGCGATGGGGTGAGGCCTATTTTGCCGGAAAACTTCTTGATTACGAGCTATCGTCTAATAACGGCAATTGGCAGTGGGCTGCAGGTACCGGGTGTGATGCAGCTCCCTATTTCAGAATATTCAATCCTGCAAGCCAAATGCAAAAATTCGACAGCAAATCGGAATATGTGAGAAGATGGATTCCCGACTTAGACCTTCCGGGATATTCAGAAGCAATTGTCGATCATACCTTTGCACGGAACAGGGCTATTACAACCTACAAGGAGGCACTAAAATAAACCATAATCTAAACCCTATAATTTATGATAACAGGAAAGACATTTTTCACAGCTGCCATCGTCATTACTTCAGTTTCTGCATTTTCCCAGAAGAGCGATCCCTTTAGTCCCGATTTCGGAAAAGCTCCCAAAAGGGAAGGAATGACTTTGGTCTGGCATGAAGAGTTCAACTATTCAGGGAAGCCTGATCCTTCGGTCTGGGTTTATGAAAAAGGCTTTGTAAGGAATGAAGAGCTTCAGTGGTATCAAGCCGAAAATGCAAATTGCAAAAATGGGGTTCTGCTTATTGAAGGGAGGAAAGAGAAAGTCAGAAATCCACAATATGTTGCAGGAAGCAGAGAATGGCAAAAGAACAGGGAATTCGCGGAATACACTTCAGCAAGCATCCAGACGAGGGGGCACAGGCAGTGGCAATTCGGCAGTTTTGAAATCAGGGCCAGGATTGATACCTCCTGCGGAGCCTGGCCTGCTATCTGGACCCTTGGAGTTAAAAAGGAGTGGCCCTTAAATGGGGAGATTGATATTATGGAATTCTACAGAACAAAAATAGGTCCGACAATCCTTGCCAACTTTGCCTGGGGAACAGCTAAGAAATGGGTTGCAAAATGGGACGACCTGAGAAAGCCTCTTGCTGATTTTACTGCCATCGACAATCAATGGACAAAGAAGTTCCACATCTGGAGAATGGACTGGACCAGCGACTCAATAAGCCTCTTCATTGATGATCAACTGCTTAATTCCACCCTGCTTAGCCAGACTATCAACCCCGATGGCTCCAATCCCTTCCTTCAGCCTCATTACTTTCTTCTGAATATGGCTATAGGAGGCAACGGAGGCGATCCCTCACATTCTGAGTTTCCTCTGAAATACGAAGTTGACTATGTAAGAGTTTATCAGAAAAAATAACATCATAATTCCGGATTCTGGTTAATTGCTGTACCAGTTGTAAGAGCCTAATTTTGTTTTTGTTAACATCATATTAATCACTTATTGCATAATAATAAGTTTTTATACTTATTTTTGCATTCCACTTGTAACAGTTTTGCAATATAGCAGTATATGACAGTAACAACTTCAGAACCACTTTATGAGATGGATGGACGCCGGCTCTACTATACATTCATTGCTGGCGCGAGGAAAGTCATCGAACATCAGGTTGAATTAAATAAGATCAATGTCTTTCCCGTTAATGACGGAGATACAGGAACCAACCTTGCCTCCACAATAAGGGCGGTGGTAGATACTCTGCACCCTCACAGGTCATATAAAATTACTGCTGAAAGGATAGCTGAAACGACTCTCGTCAATGCCCGCGGAAATTCGGGAATCATTTTTGCCCAGTTTCTCTATGGACTGAGCATTGAGACAGCCAACTTCAAGACTATCACCATTGGCCAGTTTGCTGAAAGCCTTAAAAAATCAGTTCGTTACATCTACGAGGCTGTTGCCAACCCGGTAGAGGGGACAATGCTCACCGTTATACGCGACTGGGCCGAATATATCTATGAAAACAGGTTTACCATAACCGACTTCAATGAGATGTTCATCAGTTCGCTTAAGGTACTTTACCAGTCACTGCTTGAAACCAAGACGAAACTTGCTGTTCTCTCGAGGGCCAACGTGGTTGATGCCGGCGCCAGGGGATTCGTTTTTTTTGTAGAAGGAATCACCGATTTTATTGCAAAGCGAAATCTTAAAGAACTTGTCCAGGCAAAAGCTGAAACCACTCTTTTCGAAAAGATAGAGGAGTCCATCCCTGAGAAACCGGAATTCAGGTTTTGTACGGAGGCTCTTATCAAAGACTGCAAAACCGACATCCCTTCCATGAGAGTTGTACTGGATAGCTTTGGAAATTCAATAGTTGTTGCCGGCTCCGACAGGATGAGAAGAATCCATATACATACAGATACTCCTGCCGAACTTTTCAACGTATTGAGAAAAACGGGTACACTCACCTTCCAGAAAGCCGACGATATGGTACGTCAGAGCGATGTCGTCTACAACAGGAAATGGAAAATAGCCATTGTTACCGATTCAACCTGCGATCTTCCGCAGGAATTTATTGATAATTACCAGATCAACCTGCTGCCGATAAATATCAATTTCGGTGAAAATCATTATCTCGATAAGGTCACCATTCAACCTGAACAATTCTATAATCTTCTTGAAGAAAATCTACATTATCCCAAATCATCCCAGGTAAACGAGAAAGCTTTTACCAACATCTATTCGCATCTTGCTTCACACTACGATTCCGTGATTGCTATTCATGTAAGTGACAAGCTCAGCGGAACATTTAACAGCAGTCAAAGGGCTGCACATTCCATAAGCACTGAATTCAATAAACCAATATCCGTAATAAACTCAAAAACACTTTCAGGGGCACTCGGGCTGGTTGTAATGAGAATGGCTCTGGCTATTGAAGCCGGCTTTTCGCACCAGCAGGTGGTTGAAATGGCTGAAAACTGGACAAGCAAGGCTAAAGTTCTCGTAAGCGTCAGGGACATAAAATACCTGATTCGCGGAGGACGTCTTTCGGCTACAAAAGGGTTAATTGCGCGCATCCTCAATATAAACCCGATTGTTACTATTGATGAATCGGGAAAGGCAGCTGTCTTCGACAAGGCTTTCAATCAGAGAGCCAACATGGAAAAGGTTATGTCGCATGTAAAGAATTTTACAAAAGGGAAATCTGTTTGGAACTATATCGTCCTTCATGCAAATAATGATGAAGCTGCCTCATGGTATGCTAAAAAGATGGAGGCTCTGACTAATAAAAAACCGGTTTCAGTTATTAATATTTCACCGGTTATTGGCGCTAACGTTGGTGTTGGCGCTGCTGCGATTGCTTATCTTCCCGAATAAAAACCAAACCAATGAGCTTTTTCCAGATATGGATACAGGCACTCGTTATTATCTTAGTGATGATGACCATACTTTGGTTTGTAAGCGTCTTAATTAAAAATGTCAGTATTGTTGATCTGTTCTGGGGATTTGGATTTGTCATTACTTCGTCGTTTTATTTTCTGAAGAGTCCCGGAGAAGGTCCAAGAAAAATCATTCTGTTTTTACTTGTAACTCTATGGGGATTACGGCTTTCATCCTACCTGGCCTGGAGAAATACCGGGAAAGGTGAAGATTTCAGATACGGGCAATTCAGGAAAAACTATGGTGAAAAGAGATATTGGTGGATAAGTTTCTTCCAGACTTTTCTGCTTCAGGGAATTCTTATGTGGCTGATTTCAACACCGTTGCTGGGAGCTCAATTCTATGTAAACGGAGCTGCACTTAATTTTTTCGATTATGCGGGAATTGCACTCTGGCTTATCGGTTTTGTTTTTGAGGCAGGAGGAGATTTCCAGCTTGCCATGTTCAGGTCCAACCCGGGAAACAGGGGCAAAGTCCTTGATAAAGGATTCTGGCGTTATACACGGCATCCTAACTATTTTGGCGATTCGGCAGTTTGGTGGGGCTATGGATTAATATGTCTTGCAGCAGGAAGTTACCTGCCCATCCTTGGTTCAGTTCTGATGACAGCCCTAATAATAAAAGTCTCGGGAGTTGCTCTTCTCGAAAAAAGCCTGAAGGCTGACAAGCCGGAATATGCTGAATATGAAAGGAAAACCAGTTCATTTCTGCCATGGTTTCCCAAGAAGTGAAAAAATCAAGAAAAAGTTACAAGGCTGCTTTGGGATGGCTTCTGGCTAAAAAAAGAACCAAAGGCATTTCATCAATCATTGCCCGCAGGGTATCAACTCTGGGTTTTTACTGATCAATTGGTTTAAAGACGTATCGTTCGTCATATTCAACCTCATATTCGTCCAGAAGACCCCTGTATTCATCTTTAAATAGAGATCGCATATGGTGTTCTTTCTGATTATCTTGGAGCCTGCTTAGGATTCATGCTTATTAAAATATGTAAATGGTCCTGTACCCCATTAATGATGTATAATTTATGGCCCTGACCGGTAATAACACCGGTAATATACTTGTATAACTCTTCCTCAAACTCATCCAGGAGGAGACATTTGCGATTCTGTACTGCGAAAACAGAATGAATGTACAATTGTGTATAGGTATTTGCCATGGTTTAATTTTTAACTATTGAAATTTACAAAATACCGGCATTAAATGCAATGAATCAATGGACATTAAAGCCATATGGGGCTAAGGGGCACTGAAGCCCTAAGGGCTACGCACATTTATACATCTTTTACCCGTAGGGCATATACGTCCTTAAAGAAAACTGATATGTTTCGTACATTCTTTCCCCGTAGGGCATCAATGTTAAAAGCCCTAAGATGATTAAAATTCGCTTCCCCTTCAAAAGAGAAGATTGATGTCTCTATAATATCAATCCCTGGCAACATGGAATGTGATTTCATTGTACCTTCACTTAGAAAAAGAAAATAACTTAAAATGGAAAAAACTCCTCTCCGGCCAGCGAAGTATAAATCTCCATCTGCGAGAGAATGAATTAATCCTCAGCTGATAGTATGAAAAAACTTTTTGGATTTACAATGTTTGTCCTGGCTGTCGCAATCTCATGTAAATTAACGACTCCAGCCCCTCCGGCTTTCAAAATCACTCCTGCCGCCAAGACGATTGTCTTCCAGGGAATGGTCGACTGCAATATGGCCGAAGCCTGGATAAAAGATACCCTCCGCATCTTTTCAGGGAAGCAGGGGGAAGATCCGGTTTGGGGTTATTCCGACCAGCTCAGATTTGCAAGCGGAAGAGACGCTGATTCTGTCTTTGCAACACAGTGGAACAAGTATGAAAAGCCGAATATACCTCCCAATGTCGGATATAGCGGATCAGGTCTCCACGGAGCTGTATGGTTCGAAACTGTTTATAAAGATGTTAACGATCCCACAGATAAGACTCTCTATGCACTTTATCATAACGAAAACTATCCCACAAATTTTCCTTACAGGGAGTCAACAGGTGAAGGTTACCTTTTGGATAACTGGCCTGTCGGACTTCTTGGCGACAGCACACTGGCCGCGGTATGCAGGATTGGTATAATGAAATCGACCGATGGAGGAAGAAGCTGGTCTGATAAGGGAATTATTCTTGAGGACAAACAACCGAGGATGATCCTTAGACCACATAATACCTCTGTCGATTTTGCTGGCGGAGTGGGTGATCCTTCTGCTGTTGCCTCCGGTGATTATCTTTACATATTTTACGGCGAATACGGATATCCCGGCGTTTTCAATGGCGAAGTTTACGATCCGATGAAGGAATGGTCAGGCCAGTGCATCAGTATAGCCCGTATCCCGCTTTCGGACCTGGATAATCCGGCAGAAAAGGCAAGAAGATGGGACGGCCGAAACTTCACAATTCCATATGACGGAATCGGGAAACCTGTCGCTTCTTTGCAGATTCAACTGAACGAGGGTGGAGGACCAAGCTCTTCGGCCTCATCAAAATATTTCTGGGGTCCTTCTGTGAGCTGGAATACCTATCTCCATTCATGGGTAATGCTGATGGCAAAAGCAGAAGCTCCAAAATGGGCCGGCTCTTCTATATTCATATCATTCAACAGCCACAGGGATCTGGGTGAAGCTCTTAATTCCCAGGAGTGGACAAAACCCGCTTTCCTTCTCGAAAAACCCGGCGATGTGGTCTGGTACCCTTCACTTCAGCCAACAGGATCGAATGAAGATATAGCAAAGAAAAACACCTGCCTCAGAATGGGAAAAAAGGGCAGACTCTATTTCAAATACTTCCCGAAAGGTGAAAAAGACAGGTATATCTCGGAGTATGAAATTGAGTTCTTTAAAAAATAATTCCTTCCATCGTAATAATTTATTATTAATCAAATATTTCTATCGTACTTAATTAAATTTGTTCCTAAAAACCCTTTGATATGAAACTCACGAAAATTATTACCATAGTTTTCCTTTCCAATATACTGATCTATAGTATAAATGCCCAGACTACAGTTATGAAGGTCTGGCCTGAAGGAATTCCCGGGTCTCTTAAAAACGAAACCTATGCCGAAAAACCTTTCCTGAGCAATGGTGAAGTTTCATGGGTGGAACAGGTTTCCGAGCCTCAGCTATTTGTCTTTCTTCCTCCCGCAGGAAAAGAGAATGGCGCTGCAGTCCTGATTTGTCCAGGTGGTGGCTACCAGGGACTTGTAATGACTTACGAAGGTTCCGGAATAGCCAAATGGCTTAATGATAACGGAATTGCTGCCATTGTGTTGAAATACCGGATACCTTCCGATCTGATTATGCAAGATAAATCCATTGGTCCCCTGCAGGATGCCCAGGAAGCCATTCGTGTTATCAGGCGTAATTCGGCGGAATGGAAAATAAATCCTTCGAAAATCGGGGTAATCGGCTTCTCTGCGGGCGGCCATCTCGCCTCAACCCTTTCAACCCATTATGCTGAAAAAGTTTATGAGCCCTCCGATAATACCAGTGCACG
>CAIPJU010000226.1 GCA_903865465.1 uncultured Bacteroidota bacterium | reverse complement strand
GGCAAGTATACTTCAGGAGCTCAGATTATTCCCGGCAAACTCCAGTGCGAGTACTATGATCTCGGTGGTGAAGGTGTTGCCTATCATGATTCTGATACCATTAACTCAGGCAGTGGCAGGCTGAATCCTGCAGATGGTTCCTATCTGAATGAATTCCGCATTAATGAAGCTGTGGATATTTCTTTTACTAAATTCCGGGAGCCTGCTATTGATAACAACCCTTTCAATTTCGTTGAACCTGAAAAAGATCAACTCTATGTTGGATGGACTCTGCCCGGTGAATGGACTAAATATACAATCGATATTAAAAAATCTGGCAGTTACCAGCTTGGTCTGATGTATACCTCAAATCAAAATGGGAAAATTTCATTTTCAGTAAATGATCTCGACATGACCGGACCAATCACTGTTCCTTCAACTTTTGATGTCAGGGATTCAGTAGCCTGGAGGCAATGGCATCACTGGAACTATATTAATAATATTGCAAAAATCCCTCTTGTCAAAGGTAAACATACCTTCACAATTCATACGGTCGAAAAAGGTCAGATGAACTACGATTATATTAATTTTATACTGATAAAGTAACTGCTTAAAATCAAAGACAATGAATCAAGAAGAAAGATTTCAAAAACTCCCGGACTGGATTAAGAGTACCTTGAATTTTTTAAGGAAGATCCGGGTGCCAGCGAAAATTGTGTACGTTCTGATTTCCATACTTGCTACTATCTGGTTCCTTTTCCGTGTTATTCCAAAACCTTCACGTGCTGCCTACCCATGCATGCAGGTCGCAGCTCCTCTCATGTCGGGATTTGTAATGTGGATCATGGCATTCATTGGAACTACTTTCGCATTCAGAAAAGCAAAACTAAGATGGATTCAGTCCAGGTATCTGGCGGCTGCATTGTTTTTGACAGCAGGGATTGGGGCTGCATTCCTGATGATGCCAAAACCGGCAGCTGAGGCAAAAGCCGCAAACAACAATCTTGAAATCTGGTATAAGCCTAATATTCCCCTGGGAGTGGCAAAAGGAATGTTCCCTGGAAGGGTTGCCTGGGGACATAATACCAAAATTGCATCATGGGATGGCAAAACAGGTTTCTGGTGGGAAGATCGTTTTAATAACCAGGAACAGACTGATAATCTTTTATCACAAACCCTCTTCAGTTTAACTGACATTAAAAATGAAAAGAAGTCATGGGATGCTCTGTTCCGTTATTTCAACAAGACAAAAAGAAATGTTGATTCAGGATATAAACCAGGAGAAAAGGTTACAATTAAAATTAATGAAAACAACACCGGCGGCCACGAAAACACAAATGAAATCAACGCCAATCCCCAGCTGATTCTTTCTCTTTTAAAAAGTCTGGTTAATGAAGCCGGAGTTCCTCAGGAAAATATCTCGCTTGCCGATCCAAGCAGATATATCACTGATAACATTTTTGAAAAATGCCATTCGGCCTTCCCGAAAATTCATTACATCGATCATGTTGGCGGCGACGGTCGTGAAAAGGCAACCTTCGTTGCTAATGCAATTCCTTATTCTGTCGACAATGGAAAGGTAGCAACAGGTCTTGCTTCTTGTGTTGTGGAAGCTGACTATATTATAAACATGGCATTGATGAAGGGTCATGTGGGCCAGGGAGCTACACTTTGCGCCAAGAACTATTTCGGATGTACCAGTATCGAATCTGACTGGCATAAAAATGCTCATTCCGCAGGTTTTAGCCAGAATAAGGAGGGGCTTCATACCTATTCTGTATATCCCGATTATATGGGTCATAAGGATTTGGGTGGAAAAACCATGCTCTTCCTGATTGACGGAATCTATAGCAACAAATTTGTTAATCAGGCCCCAGGTTACAAATGGTCGCTTGCTCCTTTCAACAATGATTGGCCGGGAAGTCTTTTTGCTTCAGAGGATGGTGTTGCTATCGATGCAGTGGTCCTTGATTTTATAATTGCTGAATGGCCCGACGCTCCTGAAATAAAGTATTGTGATTATTCTGTGAATGAAAGTGCCCTGGCCGATAATCCTCCTTCCGGGACGGTTTACGACCCCGAACACGATGGCACACGATTAAGCAGTCTGGGTACTTCGGAACACTGGAATAACCCTGCTGACAAAAAATATAGTCGTAACCTAAAGAGCGGCAATGGTATCGAATTAGTATATTCAAAGGTGAAGAACTAACATTTTGTACAACACTTTTGGTTTATGAATACTTCAATCCATAT
>CAIPJU010000225.1 GCA_903865465.1 uncultured Bacteroidota bacterium | reverse complement strand
GTTGTGAATGGCCCTGTTGTGGTCAGGGAAGATGATCTGATTACTTTCTACGTAAACAATGTAATCGACGATGGGAAAACAGTACCCTTAAAGCCTGAAGAGATAAAGGATTATGAGGAGTTATTCCACCTTCATTTCCATTACCCTAACATCTGGCAGAACTATATAAATGACAAAATAAGGATAGTAGCTGCCTTTGTCCCTGTCGATGAGGAAAACTCGATTATATATATCCGTTATTATCAGAATATTGTTAAAATCCCCTTATTAAAACAATTAATGAACTACACTGGCAAAATCACAAGCATCATCATCCTCCGGCAGGATAAGCGTGTAGTAATGACGCAGATACCAAAGAAAAGCCAGCTAAAGATGGGTGAACACCTGATAATAGGCGACGCTCCTATCATCGAATACAGGAAACACAGGCAGGAACTTATTGATGCAAATCAGACGGATTTCAATTAAAGAAGGTAAGAGAGACAGGATTCTATCCTGCATTTCGGGAACTTACAAATAAAAGATTGACCCGTCATATTCACTTTCTTCAGTATGGGATTAATATCTTTAGCTTCACGATTACTGATGTAGTAACAAGGTTAGAACGGACTCTTTTGGGAGCAATAAATCTAAATCAATTTTACATTTTTTGATTGAGCACTTTTGCTGATACAATTGCAATGATGTCAAATATTTAGTTGATTAAAAATGTGAGTTTATAATCTGCCTTGTGATCCCTAAAATACCTGACGCATCAACAAAAATTTATGGAGAGTCAGATCCGGCTTTTACTTTTAAGATTATTTAGGGCTTCCTGGCCTCCCTTGATGTTTTCAAGGGAACTCTGGCAGTGGTACTGTGCGTAATTACAAGAACTTTTGCCATCTCACAAGGAAGTCTGTCGTTGAGAAGCAACTATGAACTTACATTCAACAACGCGACACTGACAGTAAATCCGCTGGATGTCTCAGTTGTTGCAGATTCGGCTTTTAAAAACGCCAGCGATCCTGATCCGGTTCTGACATTTGTATCAGTCCCTGCTGTCGGAACTACCCTGCCAAATGGACAACTTATCTCATTCAGTGGTTCGCTCGCCCGCGTTGCAGGGGAGGCCGCCGGGAAGTATAAAATTATTGAGAATACTCTTGGCAACAGTAACCACAGCATCAATTTTACCGGGGCATTGTTTACCATAAGCGTGGCAACAGGGACTAAACCAGTGTTTTCGGATGCGATAGAACTTACTGCATATCCCAACCCCTTCACCGATCATCTGTACATCGATCTTCAACTGACCTCCGATGCAAGAGTTAGTCTCGAAATATACAACTCACTCGGGGTAAAGTTGGCAACTGTTTTAGATGCTTATCTGAACTCTTCTGTCAGAAACATATTAGAATACACTCCAAAGAATTTAAGCAGCGGAATGTTGATCTACAGGTTGATCATCAATGAGAAACTATCTCTTACAGGAAAACTGATATTCAAAAAATAAGAAGAGGTAATAAGAAACAAAAACCGGGGTCGCTGCAGGCATTCCCGGTTTTTGATTTAAGGTCACTTTTGCCTGACATTCCAGGCCTCCATGTTAATTCCCTGCTGATAGAAGGAACTATGGCTATCTTTTACTCATCATCTGCATTATCCCTCCACCATTTTTAACGTTGGTAAAGCCTAGTTGCCTTAGCATCTGCTGTGCATATGATGAACGAGCACCTGAAGCACAATAAACAGTTATATCTCTGCTGAAGGCTCCAAGCTTATTTAAATTATTCTGAAGTTCATCGAGAGGAATATTAGCAGCTCCCGGGAACCCTCCGGTTGCAAATTCCTTCCGGGTACGCACATCAATTACAATAGGTCCGTTTGAATCTGATTTGGGAAGTTCAGCGACTGCCGGAGGATTTACTTTTGGAGTATCCTCATGCTTCCCCGAAATCCCTGAAATACTTTTATTGGCGATTGGCAGCAGTTTGATTTTTAGATTTTCAAATGAAGCAGCTATTGCATGACGCTGAAGCGATATATTTCCTCCAATGATATTTAAGACATTCTCAAAACCGGCGTTTTTAAGTGTTCTCAGTGCCTGATGCCCCTTTTTACCTGTTTCATCATATACGATAAGAAGCCTATTTGCCGGAATCGAACTAAACTGACTATTAATCAGTTCCAGCGGAATATTAGATGCTCCTTCGATATGACTCTTTGCAAAAGCAAACTGATCCCTTACATCTATAAAAAATGGTTCAACCTCTTTTTCTATTTTATCAAGCTGAGACACCAGAATGGAGGGACTAAAGCCTGACAATTTATTTTCTGCCACATAGGCAGCCATATTCAGACTGTCATTTGGGGTGCCTATGGGGGGTGAATATGATAAATCGAGATCAGCAAGATCGTGGATTGAAAGTTTTGAAGCTGCCGCTGTGGCAATGACATCAAGGCGCTTATCGGCCCCTTTATAGCCTGCCGTTTGCCCACCCAGAACAGCACCTGTTGCGCGGTCATATACAAGTAAAACTGTAACCATCTCGGCTCCCGGGTAATATGAGGTGTGATGTTCCTTATGTACGACAACTGCATCGGCATCTATTCCTTCAGCCAGAGCTTGTCTAAGCGAAAGTCCTGTGATACCGGCAACTGCTTCGAATACCCTTACGACCGATGTACCAAGCGCTCCTCTGTATAAGTGGCTTCCACCCAGGACGTTTTCGGCAGCTATCCTACCCTGCCTGTTAGCCGGGCCTGCAAGCGGAATACGTACTTTCTTCCCTCCTACTCGGTGCTCAATTTCGATCATGTCCCCGGCTGCATAAATATCAGTGTCGCTGGTTTGCAATAAAGAATTGACGAGCAAGCCGCCTGATTCACCAATTTCGAGTCCTGCATCTTTTGCAAGCTTAAGTGTCGGTCGAACTCCGGCAGACATCAATACCATACCCGCCTTCAGTACTGACCCGTCAGTCAAAGTAACACTATCAGAGTTAATCTCTTTAACTCCGGCAGAAGTAAAAAGGTCGACCCCATATGAAAGCAGTTCTGCCTGAATGAAGCCTGCTATTTCAGCATCCATGATGCTCATAACGTGAGGCATCATCTCAACAATACTTACTTTTAGACCTCTTTTTGCAAGGGCTTCTCCCATTTCGAGACCGATAAATCCACCTCCAACAACAACAGCACTTTCTGGTTTATTCTTATCGATATGGCTTGCAATCCTGTCCATATCTTCAAGAGTCCAAAGGGTGAAAACATGATTCTGATCAACGCCTGGAATATCGGGAGTCACCGGGCGTCCGCCTTGAGCAAGGATAAGCTTCGTATAATCAAAGGACCGCCCTTCTCCTGTTTTTGAATCCAGTGCTTTAACTGTATGGTTTGTTCTGTCGATCGAGGTCACTCTTGTATTGATATGAACATCCACATTATACTGTTCATTAAAACTTTCAGGGCTCTGCAAAATCAATTTGGAGCGGCTGTCAATATCTCCACCGATAAAATAAGGTAATCCGCAGTTGGCAAAAGAGATATCCGGACCAGCCTCAATCAATGTAATATGAGCTGTTGACGAGATTCTCCTTACTTTTGCTGCTGCTGTTGCTCCGGCCGCAACCCCACCTATGATAACAATTCTTTCCATCCGCTATATTCTTTAATAATCCTCAATTTATTAACCCTATTACC
>CAIPJU010000224.1 GCA_903865465.1 uncultured Bacteroidota bacterium | reverse complement strand
TGTTGTAAAATAGAGGGAAGAAATATTATTTGGAAAATCAGAGGTCACCTCGAATTCAGAAATAAGCCTTGCCGATTCGGTATAGTTGGCTGTTTCGTTGTAAACCCTGGCAAGCCATATTGAGGCTTCTTTTTTTATAAGTGGATCGTTTGCATTTGCAATGCAGTATTTCATCACTGTGGCAGACTCATCGTACTCGTGCTTATAGAATCGTGCCTTGGCAATGAGCAGATAGGCGTCGTCGACCCACTCGTTATACTCTTTCCTGTTAAGAAAAGCCTTGTCGGCGTCTGAAGGCTGCCCCTTTATTTCAGGTTTTGTGGTTATCGATTTTATAGTGATCAATTTGGAGGCCTTCTGAATGGCCTTTTCCATATCGGAAGAACAGAGTTGTGAAGATGAAGGATCGCTGTACTCAAATACTTTCAGCATCTGCGAGTAGTCGTCCTTGTAACCCTTGTTAAGTTTTTTAATACCTGCCTTAAAGCTTTCATATCCATTGAAGTAGATATTATACTTTGCTGTAAGGCCATTATAAAACCTCGAACCGCGGGTGTTCTTTTCAACCGAGCAATATGTCATTAACAGGCATAAACCTGAAATAACCAGATATTTATATGGTGTTTTGCGCAGAAACAACAAGTCTCATTTAATACTATAACTGATAGAGCCGGTGTATAGTATTCCAAAGGTAAATATTTTTAAGCTTCTCTGAACCTCAGGCCGAAATTACTCTCTTGATTTCAGGTACCTCTTTCAATATAGCCTGTTCAACGCCTGCCTTTAATGTCTGCATGCTATAGGGGCAACCATGACAGGCACCCTTAAGCCTGACCTTAACGGTCATATCTTCTGTTACATCGACTAGTGAAATATCGCCTCCATCTGATTGCAGATAGGGTCTTACACTTTCAAGTACCTTGAGAACACGATCTTTTATGCTGTTTAACTCCGGCATGATTTATCTTAATTTGTTGTTATTTCTACTTTAATAGTTGGTCTTATTTCCGCGTTTCTCTGGTTCACCTTTTCCGTAAGCTTTCGGGCTAATTCCATGAAGGCATTACCGGTCACAGAGTCATTCAATGCAACTGGCAGTCCGTTATCGCTTCCTTCACGGATACTCTGAACCAGAGGTATCTGTCCGAGAAGAGGCACATTCATCTTCTCAGAAAGGATTTTACCGCCCTCTTTTCCGAAAATATAATATTTATTTTCAGGTAATTCTGCAGGAGTGAACCATGACATATTTTCAACAAGACCGAGAACAGGGACATCGATTTTCTCGCTCCTGAACATTGAAATTCCTTTAATAGCATCAGCTATGGCAACATCCTGGGGAGTTGTTACAACGATTGCTCCGGTAACCGGTACCTCCTGAACGAGAGTGAGATGTATATCGCTTGTTCCCGGAGGGAGGTCGACGAGCAGATAATCGAGGACTCCCCATTCACCCTGTGTAATTAGCTGCTTAAGAAAACTGGAAGCCATGGGGCCCCTCCAGATTACAGCATCGGTCGGGTCGACAAAAAAGCCTGTCGAAAGAACTTTAACCCCGTATTTTAAGATCGGGACTATTATGTCTATATCTTTTTCCTGCTTTACTTCCGGCCTGAATTTTTCAGCGTCAAACATTTTTGGAACGGAGGGCCCGAAGACGTCGGCATCGAGCAGCCCGACGCTGAAACCCATACGGGCAAGTGCAATTGCCAGGTTTACTGCAACGGTTGTCTTGCCTACTCCTCCTTTACCAGAAGATACCGCAATTATATTTACAACTTCGGGAAGAATCTCACGCTTCTTCTCCTGTTTCTTCCCTACCGTTGTTTTGGGCTGAACTTTGATTTCACTGATTACTGCATCGGCTCCAAGAACCTCTTTTATTGCCTTCACAATAGTACTCTTTACCGATGAGATAAAGGGATCATTCGACTTTTCAGGAGTTATGGTAAGCGAAATACCATTCTTGTTTGTCACCACTTCACCCACCATCCCAAGCGACACTATATCTTTTCCCGATTCGGGATGTACTACTTTGCGCAGGGCTATTAAAACATCTTCCGTTGAATACATCTGTCTGTAATTATTTCAATTTGCTGTTTGTTAATTCTCCTTATCCCATTTCAGAACCTTAATCGTTCTTCCCCATTAGAATACCCAATGAGGATAACAAAGGATCATGATGAAAGTTTAAATAAAATAAAGGCTTGAGTACACACGCGAATCAATGTGGCAGCTCTTATTATTTTTATTTAAATTAAATATAAACAGCATGCAAGTTTAATAATTTTCAATATGAATGCAAAATTTCTATCCAAGTTCAATGAGAGGGTCCCAGAACTTTTCCTTAAAGTTGACAACCTTGTTCTCTTCAACATCAATACCCTCATTGATTAAAAGCTGTTCCATCAGGGTAGGGCTTCCGAAATGATGTTTGCCCGAGAGAAGACCCTCGCGGTTCACAACTCTGTGTGCTGGAATTGGATCATTGATTCCGTGACAAGCGTTGAGGGCCCATCCGACCATGCGTGCTGACCTGCCGGATCCGAGGTACCTCGCAATAGCTCCGTAGGAGGTCACCCTGCCATACGGGATCAGTTTGGTCACCTCGTAAACCAGTGCAAAGAAGTCATTCTCAGGTTTTTTCTTTCCGGAAACCATATTCGATAGTCTTATCTTTTGGAAGTCGGAAGGAGATATAGTTTATTTTGCTGCCCTGGGTAAGGAATATCTTTTCGTAATGGGTTTTTATTGAGAGAATATCGCCCAGGGAAGTTTTTTCTTTTACATCTGCCGCTGCTGAAGCGCTATTCGGGAATATAATATTTTCAGCATCAAAATCAGGGGAGTAGAGGTCGTTAGTGCAGAAAATGATTTCAAGATCATTTGACGAGGCCACTTTGCAGGTAAATTCGAAAAGTTCTGCATTATCGGTTTTAAGGTGGACTATCCCTCTATTCTTAAGGAAGTTTTTATAGCGATTCAGAAACCAGGGGGAAGTGAGTCTTTTGTTGGAGTTTCTTCCTCCGGGGTGAGGGTCGGGGAATGTAATCCATATTTCGTCGACTTCATCGCAGGAGAAAAAGGAATTGACAAATTCAATTCTTGTCCGGAGGAAAGCTACATTGGGCAGTTTCTGCTCATTGGCTGTTTTGGCACCCCGCCACATCCGTGCACCCTTTATGTCGATGCCAATAAAATTTCTTGAGTTAAATCTGGCAGCAAGACCTGTAGAATATTCTCCCTTGCCGCAGCCGAGTTCGAGCACCAGCGGATAGTCATTTTGAAAAACATCCCTGTTCCAGTTGCCTTTTACTTCATGATCGGTTCCTGCAATTGTACCAATCTCAGGCTCTATTACTCTGTCGAAGGAGGAAAGTTCGTTCCACCGGGCCAGTTTATTCTTTCCCATCCCACTCTATTTGATTCGGATCTTCTCAATTTTCATACCTATATCATATATCCCCTTCAGATCCTCAACCCTCATACCATGCTGTATCTTAAATTTATAGGTACCATTACGCGGGAAGTAGACATTTGATTTGTAGGGTACAGTCAGTTCATGTACATCTCCGAATCCTTTTCCAAGATATTTACCATGTTCATCTGTAATGTTGTAAAGTAATGTATCAGAAATACTTTTCCCGTCGGGCGAGGTTGTTGTTATAAAAAGATACATGTTACGGAAAGGGTAGGATGAGCCGGACCTTATGATGAAAGATATGTTGTTAGCTGAAAGAGAATCATCTATAGGTACTTTAAATGACGCAAAGTCCATAAGTTTCCAGATATTTCCATGTATCGGATGGGAATCGGTAAAAACAATATCGCTGTTGCACGATGAGGTCAGAAGCATGAAAGCAGCGAGGAAACCATATATGCAGCTACTAAGTCTTTTTGTCATTGAATTTCCTGTTTTTCCTCCTGTTTTGTGGCTTATCGGCTCTGGCCTTCTTATCGGGAGCATCAAACCTTGTGAGACTGTTGTTTTTAAGCAGGTCCTGAGATACGGGTGCAGTTTCCCATGATTCAACCGGTTTGAGCTTATCAACTTTTTTCCCTTTCCGGTTGATGGCAATGATCTCCTTTACTCTCTGAACAGGAAGTGCTATAAGATTTGCAGAGGAGTCCCTATCGGTCGAATACCAGTAAATTCCCTTATGTACTTCCATCTTAAAGAAATAAGCTGTACAATCGAGGGCTTCAAGGGGAACCTCTTTAGAGGGAAATGACTTCTGGGCATCGACATAGCAATCGAGTTCAAAATTGAGGCAGCATTTAAGTTTGCTGCACTGACCTGCAAGCTTCTGTGGATTAAGCGAGAGTTCCTGGTATTTTGCATGAGTAGTGGTAACCGACACGAAGTTCGAAATATGGGTCGAACAGCAGAGTTCCCTGCCACATGAACCAATCCCGCCTATTCTGCCTGCCTCCTGACGTGCTCCGATCTGGCGCATCTCGATTCTTACCCTGAATTCATCGGCCAGAACTTTGATCAGTTGCCTGAAATCGACTCTTTCATCGGCAATATAATAGAAGATAGCCTTAGTCTTATCGCCCTGGTATTCAACATCGCCGATCTTCATGTTCAGTTTAAGATCCTCTGAGATCTGACGTGAACGAAGCATGGTAGAGAGCTCAAGTTTTTTTGATTCCTCCCATTTCTGGACATCTACCGATTTGGCCTTCCTGTAAATCTTCCTGTAGTCGTCAGGTGCAGGCTGCACCTTGAGTCTCTTTATCTGTTCAATGACTAAGGATCCGGTCATGGATACCCTGCCAATGTCGTGGCCAGGTGAAGCTTCGACTGCAACCACATCGCCGACCTCGAGTCTGAGACCGTTCACATTCCTGTAAAAACCCTTGCGGGTATTCTTGAAGCGAACCTCAACAAATTCATTTGTATCGGTAATTTCAGAAATGTCCTTAAGCCAATTGAATGAGTCAAGCTTATTGTTGCCTGGCTTGTATGTAACGTCGGGCATCCGTATATCATCACCCGATTGCCCCTGAATATCTTCAATATCTGTCATAATTCCGTCATTCTGCAGAAAATCTATGCAAAAGTAATGAATAAAAGGATTATAACAACATCCCGATTAGGGGTCAACGTATAAGCTTTGTAACTTTAAGGGCGAGATCGAGGAAGATTATGCGGGCATTGCCATTTGCTTCAATATGCGAACAGGCAAGGTTGAATTCTTCAGTAAGGGGGTAGACGTTCTCTCCGTTTATAAAAGGGTGGAAATTGGCAGAGAATTTCTCCTCTTCACCGGTAAGGAAAACAAGATTGTTAACTTTCTGTCCAAGGGTCAGCATAAGATTTTCACGCAGCAGCCTGAGCGAGAAAGTTATAAAATTCTTCTGCGGCTCCCTGCCAGTGGCAGCTATCTCTTCCGACCAGCTAATGATTGATAGTATATCGCGTTTCCAGGCGAAACGCATCAGGCTCCTGAACTTTTCTAGGTTGTCGAGTGTGGCATCGGCTCTCTCCGAAAGCTCTATTGCCCTAATAATGTTTCCGTTCGACACCCTTGCAATATCGGCAGCTTTTCCATCGTCAGTGCCGAACCGCTCCCTGATATACTTTTCTGTATCGCAGGTAGTAAATAAAGGCATCTTAAGAAGCTGGCACCTCGAAAGGATGGTAGGTATTATTTTGTCGGCCTCCTCGGAAACAAGTATGAAAATAGTTCGTTCAGGAGGTTCCTCAAGAAGCTTCAGGAGTTTATTAGCCGTTGTCTGGTTCATCTTTTCCGGAAGCCAGATTATCATAATCTTGAAATCCGATTCATAGGTTTTCAGACTAAGTTTTTTAATAATCTCGGCTGCTTCAGAAGTATAAATCATCCCCTGGGCATTCTCAGCTTCAATGAATCCAAGCCATTCATTAACAGAAAAATAGGGAGACTTTTTTACAAAGTCTCTCCATTTTTCAATATAATTATCACTGACAGGTTCTCCTGAGTTTTTACCCTTGAAGACCGGGAAAACAAAGTGAAGGTCGGGATGTATCATTTTCTCGTACTTAACGCACGATTTGCAAAGGCCGCAGGAGTCGATTACTCCGCGGTTTTCACAACTGATATATTTGGCATAAGCAATTGCGAGGGCCAGGTTTCCGCAACCTTCGGGCCCGGCAAAAAGCTGGGCATGGCTTACTCTCTCCTCACTCACCGACCGGAGAAGCCGCTCCTTAATCTCCTTCTGTCCGGGTATCTGGGCAAAATTCATCAGATGAGAATTCTGAATATAAATTATAAGGCTGCCAGAGCGGATTCATAGTCCGGCTCCTCAACGATGTCGGAGACCAGCTGGGTATGTACAACTTTTCCCGTTTCGTCAACTACCACCACGCTTCGGGCATATAAGCCGGCAAGAGGACCATCAATCATATCGACTCCATAATCTTTTCCAAAGGCTGCGTCGCGGAAACCTGAAACAGGAGCAACATTATTTATACCTTCTGTCGAGCAGAACCTTCCGCTTGCAAAGGGAAGATCTTTTGAGACGGCAAGAACTACAGTATTATCCCTGCCGGCAGCCATTTGGTTGAATTTACGTACCGAGGTGGCACAAACTGAGGTGTCGAGACTGGGAAATATGTTGAGTATCACTTTCTTCCCTAAAAGATCAGTAAGTTTCTGGCCACCCAGATCTGACTTTACCAGATTGAAATCTGGTGCCTGGCTTCCTTGTACCGGCAGGTTTCCGGAGGTGTGAACGGGATTTCCCTTGAATGCTGTTTTTGCCATAATTTTATTTTCAAGATTAATTAATAGATAAGTTGCTCTAACAAATTCCAAAGCTGCAAAGTTCGGTTTAATTTTACGAAATGCAGTAATATCCAGGTTCAAAAATCGCTCAACGAATTAAATCTCTGATCTGGAACCTCAAATTATTTTCTGGCATGAACAAACATCGCCATCCTCTTGAAGTGGTCGATCGACCCAATAATAATCTGAATATAAAGCAAAGATAATAAGTATTTTGCTAAGTTAAGAAACTGTCAATGCTTTCGGAATTGTTCCATTATTCCAACTGAAGGAATATTAATATCCACTATGGTAATTAGGGTGTAATTTGGTTATTTTTCAGCCAATTATTTCCAAAAAAAACGTAGGTTTGTAAAAGAAAATTTACAAATCACATAAAATACTTGTTATATGAAAATGATTCAGGATTTTAATTTCAAAGGTAAAAAAGCAATAGTAAGGGTCGATTTCAACGTGCCCCTTGACAAAAAAACATTCACCGTAACTGACGATACCCGTATCAGGGGAGCATTACTGACTATTAAAAAGATCCTTGGCGATGGTGGTTGCCTGATCCTGATGTCTCACCTGGGAAGGCCCGAAGGCAGGATGGAAAAATATTCACTTAAGCCTGTCATTCCAGTTCTTGAGAAATACCTTGACAAGAAAATTCTTTTTGCTGATGATTGTCTGGGAGAATCGGCGGTATCAATGGCAGCCGCGCTGAAACCAGGCGAGATTCTTCTTCTCGAGAACGTCCGTTTCTATCCCCAGGAGGAGGGTAAACCTATTCTCCCCGAGAATGTTACTGACGAGGAGAAGAAGGCGGCCAAGGCTGCGATGAAGGTCAAACAGAAAGAAATGGCTAAACAGCTGTCCGGATATGCAGAGATATATGTAAATGATGCATTTGGCACTGCTCACCGCGCTCACGCAACAACAGCAGTCATAGCTGACTTTTTCCCCGAAGAGAACAGGATGTTCGGTTTTCTTATTAACAGTGAACTTGCAGCCATGGACAAAGTGCTCCATAGCTCACAGAAACCTTTCACAGCAATTATGGGCGGTGCAAAGGTATCGGACAAGATAATGCTTATTGAAAACCTGCTGAACCGATGTGATAATATAATAATAGGCGGCGGAATGACCTATACATTTATTAAAGCAATGGGCGGTAAGATAGGAAACTCCCTCTGCGAAGGCGATAAGCTTGATCTTGCCCTTCAGCTTATTGCAAAGGCAAAGGAGAAAAACGTAAACCTTTATCTTCCGGTTGACAGTCTTAATGCCGACAAATTCGACAACGATGCAGCCACAAATATTACTGCCGTCGATGCAGTAGAAGATGGCTGGATGGGACTGGATATTGCTGAAAAAACGATTGAGAAGTTCTCGGAAGTCATTATGGCATCAAAAACAATTCTCTGGAATGGCCCGATGGGTGTATTTGAGATGGAAAAATTCTCGAAGGGAACCACAGCTGTTGCAAAAGCTATTGCCGATGCAACCGCTAATGGCGCCTTCACACTTATAGGCGGAGGTGACTCTGTAGCAGCTATCAACAAAAACGGTCTGGCCGACAAGGTGAGCTATGTATCAACCGGCGGCGGGGCAATGCTTGAATATATGGAAGGTAAAAAACTCCCAGGGATTACAGCTATAAGAGGCGAATAAAACTAAATATTTTTAAATGCAGGGGCTGTTGGGAACGTAGATGCTACTTTTCCAACAGCTTTCTTTATTTTTGCAGGGGAACATCTGTGGCACATGGTTTGTTATAACTGAAGTTGTTCCTGCCAATATTAACACGTATTAAAGCCATGAATAAGATTATTGCGCTTACGATTCTTTCTCTTGTTATTTTCACTTCCTGTAAAAAAGTTAACACTTCCAATACCTCGGGTACCAGTTCTATCGATAACACTATTTACAAGGCGACTACCTACTTTGCTTATGGCTTTTCGTTTTCAAAAGCCGGGAAGGTGGCAACCACGGCTACCCCCGGACCCGATATTGTTTTGTATGTCAACAATGATACAGGTACGCCACGCCTTACCCTACAGGCAAGTAATCTTAATAACTCCTTTTCAAAGGTTGGCGATTATGCGGATGCAGCATCGGCTGAGACCGCCTTCAAAAATCTTCTGACCGTAGGATCTGTTCTGTGGACAGGACAGGCTGATCCTGTGAGAGCTAATCAGGTATGGCTTTACAGGACTAATGATGAACAGTATGTCAAGATCAGGATTGTAAGTGTGATTAATGAGACCAGGAGCAGCGTAGCTTTCGGTCAGATCACATTTGAATGGGTATTCCAGCCCGATGGAACTTCAACTTTTCCAGCTAAATAATGAAACAGGAAATCAAAGGAGATATCTTTGGAGTTAATGATCGTGGCAGTTTTTTAAATTTAGCCATTAATACCTATCAATATCAGCTTAGTAATAATCAGATTTATAAGGAATTTGTTACTTGTCTGGGCAAGGAGAGGAGCGCCGTATCCTCTTTGTCTGGACTGACCTTCCTTCCTGTTGAGTTTTACAGGAATCATAAGATCATTACAGGTAATCTGAAAGAAGAGACTGTTTTTGAAAGCAGCGGCACTGCAGGAGTAAATCCCGGGAAACATTATGTGAGCGACCTGAGCCTTTATGAGGAGAGTTTTCTCAGGAGTTTCAATATTTTCTACGGCGACCCGAAGGAATACATGATTGCTGCGCTTCTTCCTTCATATGTTGAACGGTCGGGCTCATCCCTGGTTTATATGGCTAACGCTTTAATAAATATCAGCTCTCACCGGCTTAGCGGTTTTTATAAGGAGAATCCCCTTGAACTTATTGATGCAATTAACACTGCAAAAGCTGAAAATTATAAAGTTCTGCTTCTGGGAGTCAGTTTTGCACTGCTCGACCTTGCGGAGGCTTATTCACCTGATCTGTCGGGGGTAATTGTAATGGAGACAGGTGGCATGAAAGGAAGAAGAAAGGAGGTTACAAGGCAGGAACTTCACAAGGTATTGAAGGAGAAATTCAATGTTCCTGCAATTCATTCCGAATATGGGATGACAGAGCTGCTGAGTCAGGCCTATTCGAAGGGTGACGGAATCTTTTATTGTCCGCCATGGATGAAAATTCTAATCCGCGATACGCACGATCCCCTCACTGTGCACCTTGATAAAGGAGTCACAGGTGGCATAAATATTATAGACCTGGCAAACATCAATTCCTGTTCATTCATTTCAACCGGCGACCTTGGAAGGCTTCGTGAAGACGAAGGATTTGAGGTCATCGGACGGTTCGATAGCAGCGATATCAGAGGCTGTAATCTATTGATTGAGTAACTAATATTTGAAAAGCGATACTCAAATGAAACAAAAAGAGACACGAAAAGTATATCTCCGTGTCCCTCCGTTTTCCCTCTGTGTAACTTTTGAGGGATATCTATTATCTATAACCCCAGTTTAGTCCTTATCTCAGGAGGAATTGCACTTTTGTGAACCATAATGAATATTGTCTTAGCCCTGACGTAGTTTTCAGACATATTCAGGTATCCTCCGAACGGATTTCTTGTTGTCCCCCACGAGTTCTTGGTGATATAATATTTTGTTCCGGCCTGATCTTTAGTTAATCCTGTAACGTGCATCAGGTGATCATCGGTTGTTGAATGGTTATCATATCCCTCTTCGCGGAATTCCTGTGTCACTTTTACTTCAGGGAAAGGACCATTGAATTTATAAGCTTCAGCGGTTCTCTCTTCCTTTGTCATTTTCCCAAAACGTTTTTTGTCGGCAGCTGAATACTGATCAACCTTTTCAATTTCAGGAATTATAGCAACTCCGTGTGAATGAGAAAATCCCTTCTCGCTTACATCACCATCCCAGTCAACAGTATAACCTGCGTTGAGAGAGAAGTCCATTATGGATATCAGTTCATCGAGCGGAACATTGTAGAAATTAAGTTTCCTCCAGTTATCGGGAATTGGAACAAGTCCCTGGGTATAGAATGGGTAAAGTGTAAATGAGGTGATCTCCACGTAATCATCGGGATTTATTCCAAGGCTTGCGGTGAACGACTTTGGAGTATAGCCAACACCCTTGTAGGTGAATGAGGCTGGTACCTTACCGAGATAGGTGTCGAGAACAGCGTCGACAATGCTGAAATACTGGTCGCTCTCCTTTTTCCGTTGTACGGGAACCGTGGCAATTGCATTAACAAAGGCATTGAGCTCGCTGTGGTTGTGGTTTGGCATTCCATAATTTAAGCCTGTATAAACTTCATCAGGTACAATTCCGTTTTTTGTAAATTCTACCATAAAGTCATGGGCGATACTTCCCTGTCCGAGGTTCCCTTTTCCCTGCTGGACGAAGTTATCTTTAAGCCTGTCGACATAGTTATTCCTGACGATATACATTTCGGAAAGGTCATATTCGCCTTTACCCATTCTGAGAAGTTCAGACTCAATAAATGATGTAGTTGCGAAGCACCAGCATGTTCCGGTTCCAGCCTGGTTTTTTACGGGTGTGGCTTTTAATTCAACAAGGTTTGTGAACTTGTAACCTTCACCTGCCTGTGTAGCGCTTTTTGATGTTGCATCCTTGTTCTGGGCAAAGGAAGGCGAAAGAAGAAAAATAAGTAAGAGGAATGAGATTATACGGCTTTTCATATACTGTGATTATAAATTAATAATAAGATGCTAAGCTAAAAAAATCATTTCAACTTTATGTTAAAAGGGATAAAATTAAAACTGATTCTGATCATTGATTATGTGGTTGAACCCAGCTATTTTTTCCCCGAAAGATGCTATAATTTAACCATTTATTGACTTTAAATAAGTTGAATCGGCCTCATTTCCATGGAATTTTCCCGGGAAGTATCTGGTTAGGTACATCGGGGACCTGAAGGAAGGGACAAATATGTGTCATCCGCAAGGTTAATAAAGAGGTCCAATATTGTCCTCTCCAGACTTGGAATCGCAAATTGCGACATCAGAATTAAATAAGTAAATTTATAAGCGTCAAACACGAAATACATGGCAAAAGCGACCAATCAACCTGCAATACCGGATGAGAGTATAACAAACAAGATCTTCTTAGTAAGAGATAAAAAAGTGATGCTGGATGAAGATCTGGCTGAGCTTTACGGAGTCACTACCGGTAACCTTAATAAAGCTGTGAAAAGGAATCTATCACGCTTCCCGGATGACTTTATGTTCCAACTCACAAAGGAGGAGTTCGATATCTTGCTATTCCAAATTGGAATATCAAGGTGGGGTGGTCGCAGAACACCTCCATATGCTTTCACCGAGCAGGGATCTGTTATTCTTTAAAACGTTTTCAATAGAGGCATCAATCCGGACCGTAGAGATTTACATTAAAATGAGAGGCTTTCAGCTAAGAAAGCATAAGGAGATTTTAACTACCGCTAACCTGTACCATTGAACCCAGGTACATTCTATTTAAACTTTAATAAGACCCTGTTATAAAAAGAGTCATCTGATGAGATCATAAGAGTGATCTATCCATGAAAAGGTCACCTTATCAGGAACTGAACCGTTCAGCATTACTGTATTCCAGTGCTTTTTATTCATGTGATAGCCAGGGATTACCGAGGTAAATCTCTCCCTCAGCTCAAGGGCTAAGGCAGGTTCGCATTTCAGGTTGATGCTCAGGTCGCCGTCGAGATTTACAAGGGCGAAGATCTTTCCGTTCTTTTTGAAAACGAGTGTGTTGTCACCGAAGGGGAAGCTCTCTTCCGCTCCAGGTTTTGAAATGCAGTATTCTCTTAATTCTTCAATATTCATATAGCAGATTCTGGTTTTTGAATACAGGTGTTTAAAAATTAAAATCCATTAACCGCAGAATACGCTAAGCTTTTCGCAGAGGTCGCAAAGATTTATTCAAATGCTTTTCTTTGCGGACTTTGCTGAAACCCTGCGACCTTTGCGGTTAAAAGAAGATAATCGTTGCCCATCCTGGTAAGGTATCATCTCAATGTCGGATAAAACGCCCCTTCAATATGTTCTATATCGAAATTATTTTCACCTTTTATTATCGTGATAACATCAAACCGCCCCTCCTTATTGATGTTATACCTTTGTATATACCCGTCGGCAGCCCTGATAATTGCTTTTTGTTTTTCATGCGTAACCGCTGAGGAGGGAGGTAGATAATAATCAGCCGACCGGGTCTTGACTTCAGTAAAAATCACATATTCTTTATTTTCGGCTATTATGTCGATCTCATTTCTGCCCCATTTCCAGTTGCGGAAAAGAATTTTATAGCCATTATTCTTCAGATAATCAGCAGCAAGTTCCTCGCCTTTCTGTCCAAGTTCATGAGATTCTGCCATCGATGCAGTCTTAAACTATGAGTCCGCTCCGAAAATTAAAAACTTCAGGTTTCAATTGTTCATACGCCTAACCCCCCAAGGGGGAACAATTGAAAATCAGCTGGTTTAAAAGTCCCCTTTAGAGGATTTAGGGGTAAAAAGCTTTTCAGTGCAGACTCAACTATTTATTTTAAAAAATCAAAACGTATCAAATCTGATAATAAAATTACTAAAATCTACGAAACTGCTTCTCAGATTTCGATGAGTTTATTTTTAATGGCGAAGAGGATAAGGCTTGCCGTATTTTTTGAATTTGTCTTTCCAAGAAGGTTGGCCCTGTGTTTATCGACGGTTCGCTTGCTTATGAAGAGCGTTTCGGCGATCTCCTGGTTCGAAAGTCCCTCGCAGATCTTAAGCAGGATCTCCTTTTCCCTTCTCGAGAGGTTGGCTGTTTTACTTTCGTGCTCACGGTTTTTTATCTTCTGGATTACGTGGTAAAGCAGCTCCTGGGAGAAATAGTTACCCCCTTTTCGTACAGTAAGGATCGCATCCTTTACCTCAGAGATGTCGGAATCCTTAAGGAGGAATCCTTTGGCCCCGGCATCGACCATTTTATTATAGTACTCCTCCTCACCATACATCGACAGGGCAATTATATCGAGATCAGGATTTATTTTCAGTGCTTTCCGTGTAGCCTCGATGCCATCCATTTCAGGCATGTTGATGTCCATAAGGGCAATGTGGGCAGGAATCTCCTTCATTAATTTCAGAAACTCCTCACCATTAGAGGCTTCCCCTGCAATTTCAAATTCAGGGAATGCATTAAGCAGTATTTTAAGGCCATTGCGAAAAAGCTGGTGGTCGTCGGCAATTAAAATCCTTATTTTATCCATAGTATTAATGGTAATCTGACCAGTGTCAGTCAATCATTTTAATCAGGGCGCTTGTCCCTTTTCCTGGGGCACTCTCGAGTATAAAAACACCTTCGACATTTCTCACACGTGTTTCAATATTCGAAATGCCCATCCCTTTGACATCTTCACCTTTCAGGGTTGAAGTATCAAATCCGCGCCCGTTATCATTGAACTGCAAGGTAACAAATTTTTCATGTTTATTTAGTTCAATTTCAATCCGTGAAGCTCCCGAATGAAGGATTGAATTATTAATAAGTTCGCATACAGCCCTGTACATGACAACCTCCTTGTCGCTGTCGAGACGCTGGTTCTCCATATTCGACTTGAATTCGATCGATATCGCTTTTGTCTGATTGATTTTAGCAACAAAAGTACTGACTGCGCTGGTAAGACCAAAATTTGTGAGAATATGGGGACTGAGATTATTGGAAATCTCTTTTATGGTACCTAAGGCCTCATTAATAAGGTAATTAGTGTTGCTCAGGATTATTGTTCCCGTTTCATCCTTAATCCTGGGAGTGAGTGAAGAGAGGGACATTTTCACTGTTGAGAGTATAGGTCCAAGTCCGTCGTGAAGATCTTTGGCGAATCTTTTCCTTTCGTTCTCTTCGGTATTTATTATAGCGGTTATAACTCTTTTCTCGGTACGCTGGCGGTCGGTTTCGGCCCGTTTGAGCGACTGAAATAGTTCTCTTATCAGTATGACACCTGATATAATCATAATTGAAATAAGTACGCCAATCCATTCATCGATCATCTGCCAGGCATACGATGGTGGTCCTCTTAGAAACTCCACGAGTTGAATTATCTTTCTTACGGCCATGAATGCAAATGATGTTGACAGGAGTATCCAGGAGAGTCTGTATTTGGTCAGCTTCATGAACCTGAGGGCTATGGCGGCTGCAATGATCTGCAGCACTATTGATATAATCAGGGCAATGAGTCGTACCATGAACAACAAATGATTAGTATGCAAAAGTATGAGTTAAATTAATAACGAGATGTATCATGACCATTTTTAAAAGGTTATAATTTTTTCTTTTATTACATTTGAATCTTTGAATATGAGAATCATGAATATACTGTATAATATAGCCATAGCCATTTTGAATCTGATTGTCCGCTTGGTTGCCCCGTTTAATAATACGATAGGACTTTGGGCAAAAGGAGTCAGTGGATGGCAGGATAAAATCAGTGAGAAAATAAGACCAGGCGATAGGGTAATCTGGATGCATTGTGCATCGCTCGGGGAGTTTGAGCAGGGAAGGCCGGTAATTGAGGCATTAAGGAGAGGACGAGCTGACCTGAAAATTGTCCTCACATTTTTTTCGCCATCGGGTTATGAAGTGAGAAAAGGCTATGCGGGCGCCGATTGTATTATATATCTCCCTTCCGACACTGCTGCTAATGCTTCACGACTGGTGAAGATGCTGAATCCGGAATTCGTGATCTTCGTCAAATATGAATTCTGGAATAACTATATATCCGAACTTTACAGGAATCAAATACCTCTCTACCTCATTTCAGCAATATTTCGTCCGGGTCAGCATTTCTTCAAATGGCATGGTGCATTTTTCAGGAAGATGCTCGGGAAGTTCAGGATGATCTTTGTACAGGACAAACAGTCGCTTGAACTCCTGTCGTCAATAGGTCTTAATAATATGATGTTTTCAGGTGATACGAGGTTTGACAGGGTTGCTGAAATAGCAGATTCTGCAAGAGAGATACCACTGCTTGAGAAGTTCAGGGGAGACGAAAGGCTATTCCTTGCAGGCAGCAGCTGGAGACCTGATGAGGAGATCATCTGCAGGTATATTAACAGTTATCCGGGGAAAATGAAATGGGTATTTGCTCCGCATATGATTGATAAACAGAATATTGATCGTCTTGAAAAGCTCTTTGAGGTGCCTGTGGCAAGATTTTCTGCTTATGATCCGGCTGTTTCTGAAGCAAGGGTCCTTATAATTGACAATATAGGAATGCTATCGTCGGCATACAGGTATGCTTCGATTGCTGAAGTCGGTGGTGGCTTCGGTACCGGTATTCATAATGTCCTTGAGCCTGCATGCTGGGGAATTCCTGTTCTCTTCGGTCCGAACCATCTTAAGTTCAGGGAGGCTGTTGAACTCATCATATCGGGAGGAGGAAGGTCATTTCAATCCTATGATGAATTTGAAAAAACTGTTGACGAGTGGCTCAGTAATGAAATTTCATATATAGATTCTGCGAAAGCTGCAGGGACATTTGTTAAGGAGAATATCGGAGCTACGGATATTATAATTCAGGAAATCGGTAGTGTTATTTGTTTAACACAATCTTATCATTAATGATCAGGAGATTAACATTTAATAAAAGTTTAGATCAGGCTTTGGCAGAGGAGCCGTATTAGGATCTGTTTTATACAAGGTTAAGGCTGTTTTGAACTATGTTTTACGTAGCAGAATCTGCATTATTGCTCAAATGGCAAGAAATATTCCGGTGGGTTTGAATCTCTCTCTGACAGCGCTTTAGCTGTTAATCAATTAACAGTCAGTAATTAAATAGACAGTTAATAACTAAGCAATCAAATGTTAATAAACTTAAATTTTCGCTATTGCTTTGAGTTGGGGGCTTGTGTAATTTTACAAAACACCGGTAATCTAGTCATCGGTTTTATAATCAATTAAAGATCAAAGTTTAATAGTTATATATGGAAGAATTATTTGTCCAGGACCCAGCAATTGCATCTGGAAAGAAATCAGGAGAAGAATCATCTCAGGAACAAAAAGCGGTTACGAAAGAGGAAATGAAAAAAAGTGAGATGAGAGTTGAAAAGAAAGCTATATATTCCCACGACGAAGCAGTAGATGCCAGCGTTAAATATTTCAATGGGGATGAACTTGCCGCCAGGGTCTGGGCAAATAAATATGCCCTGAAAGATTCCTTTGGCAATCTGTATGAAAAAACACCCGATGACATGCACCGAAGGCTGGCACGGGAAATTCACAGGATAGAACTTAAATACAAAAATCCTATTCCTGAAGAACTGATATTTAATGTTCTGAAAGATTTCAAGTACATTGTTCCCCAGGGAAGTCCCATGACAGGAATCGGCAACGAATTCCAGATTGCATCACTTTCAAATTGTTTTGTGATTGGAAACGACGGTGCGTCGGATTCGTATGGCGGAATAATGAAGATCGATCAGGAACAGGTGCAGCTTATGAAGCGTCGCGGTGGTGTCGGTCACGACCTTTCGCACATCAGGCCCAAGGGAACTCCTGTCCTCAATAGTGCGCTAACCTCAACGGGTGTTGTCCCCTTCATGGAAAGATATTCCAATTCTACACGCGAAGTAGCACAGGACGGTCGCAGAGGAGCCCTTATGCTTTCAATCTCAATAAAACACCCCGATTCGGGTAAGTTCATCGATGCAAAGATGGAAAGCGGTAAAGTTACAGGAGCTAATGTTTCCGTGAAGCTCACCGATGACTTTATGAAGGCTGTTGAGCAAAAGACAACATTCACGCAGCAGTATCCGATTGTTTCCGACCAGCCTAACTTTAAACAGGATATTAATGCTGAAGAGCTTTGGTCGAAAATTATCCATAATGCCTGGAAATCGGCCGAACCCGGAGTACTCTTCTGGGATACCATTACCAGGGAGAGTGTTCCTGACTGCTATGCGGATCTTGGATACAAAACTGTCTCCACGAACCCGTGCGGTGAGATTCCGCTTTGTCCCTACGACAGTTGCAGACTGCTTGCCATTAACCTCTTCAGTTATGTAAATAATCCATTTACCCTTGAGGCAGAATTCGACTTCGAGCTTTATAAAGAACATGTAGGCCTTGCACAGAGAATGATGGACGATATTATCGATCTCGAGCTTGAGAAGATCGATGCAATCCTTGCGAAAGTGAAGGCTGACCCTGAAAATGAAGAGCTGAAAAGGGTTGAGCTCAATCTTTGGAAAAATATAAGGACCAAGGCGGAAGAGGGCAGAAGAACAGGTATTGGCATAACAGCCGAAGGAGATATGCTTGCAGCTCTCGGACTGAGATACGGTACTGATGATGCAACCGATTTTTCTGTTGAAGTTCACAAGACTCTTGCTCTGGAAGCATACAAATCATCGACGTACCTGGCTAAGGAACGCGGGCCATTTTCGATATATGATGCTGATCGTGAAGTAAATAATCCTTTTATTTTAAGGATGAAAGAGGCCGATCCGGTGATGTACAGGAATATGGTTAAATACGGAAGGAGAAACATAGCGCTTCTGACTATCGCTCCTACAGGAACTACAAGCCTGATGACCCAGACTACTTCAGGAATTGAACCTATCTTCTCTACTTTCTATAAGAGAAGGAGGAAAGTGAACCCCAATGACAAGAATGTTAAAGTGGCATTTAAGGACGAGGTTGGCGATTCGTGGGAAGAATTCAATGTCTTCCACCATAAGTTTGTCGACTGGCTTAAACTTAATGGCTACAATGCCGATGAGGTTACACATATGAACGACTGCGATATTCAGGCCATAATAGAAAAATCACCATATTATAAAGCTACCGCCAACGACATCGACTGGATAGCGAAGGTAAGAATGCAGGGTGCAATTCAGAAATGGGTCGACCACTCTATCAGCGTAACCATCAACCTGCCCTCCGATGCAAAGGAAGAACTGGTAAGTGAACTATACCTCACGGCATGGAAAGTTGGTTGTAAGGGAGCAACTGTTTACCGCGACGGATCGCGTAATGGTGTCCTTATTGCAGGTAAGGCTGATTCGCGTCCGGAGAGACTGAAGAGACCAAAAGTTCTCGACTGCGATGTCATCAGGTTCAATATAAACGAAGAGAAATGGGTTGCATTCGTTGGACTTAAAGACAATAAGCCTTACGAAATATTTACAGGGATTGCCGATGATGAGGTGTTTCCAATTCCAAAAAGCATCGTAAAGGGGAAGATCACAAAAGCCAGGAATGATGACGGGAAGCGGTACGATTTCCAGTATACCGACAAATACGGTTACAAGAAAACCATCGAAGGGCTTTCACATATGTTTAAACCCGAATTCTGGAATTATGCAAAACTGATATCAGGAGTGCTTCGTCACGAAATGCCGATACAGGATGTTGTAAACCTCATTGAATCGCTCAACCTCGACAGCGAGTCGATAAACAACTGGAAAAGCGGTGTTGAAAGGGCCCTTAAGAAATATATTCCTAACGGTACCAAGGCTAAAGGCAAATGTGGTGATTGCGGTTCGGATAACCTTGTTTACGAAGAGGGATGTCTTATATGCAAAGACTGCGGTTCTTCGAAATGCGGATGAGAGAGGTCTGAAAACCTTGAGAGATGCGGCCATTATTTTATGAAATATTGACCGCATTTATCTTTTTACCTGACAGCTCTTAAGAGTCCTCGTCTGAGATAAGGCTCCTTAATCTGCTTATCATAAAAATGGATCATATACCTCTTCGATGGGGTGACTGAGAACCGGTGGCTTAGCAGCAGTGCTGTGAAATCCTTCTCATCATTGTTTTTATGGTAGGTGCAAAGCGCTATTTTCAGTTTGTCGTCCGATTTGAATATGTCATCAAAGCTGCCAAGAACTTCAGACTCAGCACCATCGACATCTATCTTCAGAAAAGTGATATCCTTCTTTTCGCTGTAAAATTTATCGAACCTGACGTGCGATTCATCCTCATGGCCGGCAACGTACTTGTTGACTATTTCAACCTTATCTTTCCAGGGGGCAAAGGTTGCCCTGAGCGCTTCGGCCCATTCTCTCTCGTATTCAAAGAGGTAAACCTTCTTCACCTTATCAATTACCGCAAGTGAGAAATTTCCTTCGGCAGCACCGATATCGGCAAGAACATCCTCGCCGGTAACGGTAAATGAATCTGAGAGATACCTGTGAGGGCTTTCAGGATCCTGCTCCCTCATAAGATCTGAATATGCCCTTTTTATACGGGCTTCACTCCATCTCCTTTTAAAATAGAGCCTCTTCCCCTCCTGCAAAACATATTTTAATCCGTTTTCGCCATCGGTGAAGACTTCGATTTCTTCGGGAGAATAATTATCATTGAACGAGTATGGGAATATCCGTATCTCATTATTCTTAAGGAAATTAAGAATTTCCTTTTTCTCCTCGCTCAGCTCTCCCAAAGGAAGTGAAGTCAGATAGCCGAGGATTTTTTTCCTGAGATTTTTTTTCAGGATTATAGTACGCACAGTCTTGGGCACCAGTATCCTATAGACTGGGAACAGGTACTTGTTCATCAATTTTCCGTTTAAGTTATAGTGCTGTAAATTAAGTACTAATTTCTTATCGGGGCAATTATTTCAGAATTTAATGAAGGATGCTGCTTATTTTATGACTCCGAGATCTATTCCGGTCTTCTTAAAGGCAGCAATAGCCTTATCGAGATGTTCATGTTCATGGGCTGCAGAGAGCTGAACTCTTATTCTGGCCTGTCCCTTTGCAACAACGGGATAATAGAATCCGATAACATAAATTCCCTCCTTAAGCAGCCTTGCTGCAAACTCCTGTGAAAGTTTTGCATCATAGAGCATTACAGCACAGATTGCTGATCGTGTTGGCTTTATATCGAAGCCGAGTTTTTTCATTTCCGCGATAAAGTATTCCGAATTCCGGTGAAGTTTGTCCTGGAGCTGGTTGGTTTCGGTCATCATGTCAACCATCCTGATTCCTGCTGCTGCAACCATTGGAGGGATGGAGTTTGAGAAGAGATATGGTCTCGACCTCTGCCTCAGCATCTCAATAATCTCCTTTTTACCGCTTGTAAATCCTCCGATTGCGCCTCCGAAGGCCTTCCCCAGTGTGCCAGTTATGATCTCCACCTTTCCCCTGAGATCATAAAGCTCCGTAACTCCTCGACCTGTGTTTCCAACGACACCTGCTGAGTGTGATTCATCAACCATTACCATGGCCTTATATTTTTCAGCAAGGGCGACTATTTTATCAAGTGGCGCTACATTGCCATCCATCGAAAAGACTCCATCGGTGACTATTAACCTGAATCTCTGTGCCATACTAATCTGAAGCTGTTTTTCGAGGTCAGCCATATCGGCATTCTCATACCTGTATCGCTGAGCCTTGCAAAGCCTTACTCCGTCAATTATCGAAGCATGATTAAGAGAATCGGAAATAATAGCATCTTCATCTGTAAGAAGCGGCTCAAATACTCCTCCGTTTGCGTCGAAGCAGGCTGCATAAAGAATTGTATCTTCTGTACCGAAGAAATCTGCCAGCTTTTTCTCCAGTTTTTTATGCAGATCGGTAGTACCGCAGATGAACCTCACCGACGACATGCCGTAGCCATGACCATCGAGTGCATTCCTGGCTGCATCTCTAAGCGATTCATTATTGGAGAGGCCCAGATAGTTGTTGGCGCAGAAATTCAGAACCTTCTGTCCCGATTCGAGGGTAATTTCTGCACCCTGAGGTGAGGTTATTATATATTCATTCTTGTAGAGGCCGCCTTCCCTGATCTCATTTATAATAGCTGTCAGATGTTTCCGGTAATCGTTATACATGGTATTTATGTAGCTTAATTTCGTTAATAATATGATAATCAAAATATTAAGTCGGCTAGTCCCAGTTAAGGATTACTTTTCCGCAATTGCCCTCCTCCATGGCATCGAAGCCTTTCTGGAAGTCATCGATGTGAAATCTGTGGGTTATTACAGGGTTGAGGTCAATTCCTCCGATAATCATCATCTCCATTTTATACCATGTTTCCCACATTTCGCGGCCATAAATCCCTTTCAGTGTTATAGCCTTGAATATAATATCACTCCATGGCACTTCAAAGTTTGATGGAAGAATGCCGAGTAGCGAAATACTCGATCCGTTATACATATTACTTATCATCTCCACAAATGCCTTAGGGGAGCCTGACATCTCCATTCCGATATCGAAGCCTCTCATGCCAAGTTTTTTAGCTGCATCTGAGATCTTTTCTCCTTTTGAAGGGTTTACGGTAAGCGTGGCCCCCATTTTCTTTGCAATTTCAAGCCTGTAGTCGCTAAGGTCACTTGCCACAATGAATCTTGCCCCTGCATGTCTGGCGATTGCAACTGCCATGCTTCCAATGAGTCCGGAACCTGTAATTAATACATCCTCACCCATAAGAGGGAAAGAGAGCGCTGTGTGGGTTGCATTTCCGAATGGGTCCATGATGGCTGCCCATTCATCGGGGATCCTGTGGTCGAGAGGAATAACATTCTGGGCCGGAACCCTAACGTATTCGGCAAATGAACCGTCGATATTCACACCGATGCCAACTGTATTTTCACAAACATGTTCTTTCCCGCGGCGGCAATTGCGGCAATGACCACAAGCCAGGTGTCCTTCGCCGGTAACCCTTTCACCAAGGTGAAGGTTTGTTACTCCTGCACCCATTTTTTCTATGTACCCCATATATTCATGTCCGATAACCATAGGAGTCTTTATGGTTCTCTGCGACCAGGCATCCCAT
>CAIPJU010000223.1 GCA_903865465.1 uncultured Bacteroidota bacterium | reverse complement strand
CGATACTATATCGCTTGTAACAATTGGTGAAAACGGCTGTACTGATACAGTCAAAAAAATAGTAAGGGTATTTCATCCTACAGGAAGTTTCATTTCCGATAAAACCCTTGGATGTGTTCCCGGTATGACCGTGAAATTCACAAATACATCGACTGATACAACAATAATCAGCTGGGTATGGAATTTCGGAGACAAAACTTCTGACAGTACAAATACTGCTTCTATTAACCATAGCTATACTAACAAGGAGCAGAAAACCTATTATCCTACTCTTACTGTATATGATGCATATCAATGTTATTCAAGCCAGTCTATACCTACTTTTCTGAAAGCCGTTGACGGCGGTTTCCAGGCTTCCGACAAAACAATATGTGCAGGAACAAATGTTGTCTTCACTCCATCCGACACTACACTGACATCATTTTTATGGACTTTTGGCGACGGAAGTTCTCCCGCCGCTACAGGATCACATACTTATAGTGCGTCAGGAACATATGATGTTTCCCTGACAGCATCTGATGGCTTGTGTTCTTCCTCAGTCACAAAAACAGCATATATCTCTGTTGAGAAAGCCTCTGCGCTGTTTACACCCATCGACAGCATATTCTCCTGCTATCCAGACAGTGTTCATTTTGTTTATAATGATCCTTCGGCCAGCACTCCTGTCGATTATCTTTGGAAATTTGGCTCCAACTACCTGCAGGACAGGAGCTCCGGGAGTGTTGACTATACCTTTGTCAAACCAGGAACCTATCCTGTTCAGCTTACAGTAAATACACTTAACGGATGCAGCGCAAGCAGTGCAGGTAATATCCAGGTCAACGGACCTGATGCATACGTAAGCATTGCACCCAGGGTTCTATGTTATAATGATGCCGTTACTTTTAATATCGATTCACTAAAAGATGTGAGTACATGGAAACTGCTATTTGGTGATGGAGCAAGTAACTCCACCGATAATCCGGCCACCCACAAATATTCCATAAGAGGTACTGTGACTCCTTCAATCCAGCTAAAGAATAGCACCTGCACGGCCATACTTCTTCTTGATAGCATTAAGGTCTCAAAGGTTGAAGCAGGCTTTGTTAGTGGCAACGGCAAAAATGGAGTCTGCATCGGGAATAAGCTTACCCTTGTGAATCAGTCGGCATATTCCGATTCATGGAACTGGTTCATTAACGGTCTGCCTGTTGCAAATTCATTCAATCTTAATAATTATAATTTAGGTAAAACCGGAGATTATTCCATTCGTCTGGTTGCCAGGGAATCAGGCGGCTGTACCGACACCCTCACAAAAATTTTTCCTGTTGTTGATTATCCCGTTTTTACCATAACCGGAGATTCAATTCTCTGTTCAGGCTCCAACTTCGTAACTCTTAGCGTTAATAAAAACCTGGGAGACGTCATAATATGGACACCTTCGCAGGGGATCACTGATCCGGCAGCGTTCTCTGTCAATGTTAAGCCTGCCTCCACCACAATTTATTCTGCTATGGTTACAGGTATCTATGGATGCAGTACCACAACGCAGAAAGAGATAAGGGTTAATGAACCATTCGACCTGAAAAGGATACCACTGGGCGACACCACGGTATATCTTGGCGATAAGGTTCAACTTAATCTGATAACATCGGCCGGGAATGTGACATATTCATGGAAACCAGCCTATAATATTTCTTGTGAATCCTGCTCTGATCCATGGGTCTCTCCCGGCCACACAACTATTTATACTGTTGAAGCCAGGAATGGCTGTTTTGACCTGACAGAAAATTTTAATGTTGAAGTCCTGGCCGACTTCTATCTTGAAGCACCAAAAGCCTTCACACCCAATGGAGATTCCAATAATGATATTTTCCTTTTTGAACAGAAAAATATAAGCAGCTTCAACCTTAAGATATTCAACCGCTGGGG
>CAIPJU010000222.1 GCA_903865465.1 uncultured Bacteroidota bacterium | reverse complement strand
GCCTCGCTTGATGTTGCTGTCAGGGCCACCCGCGACGGAGCCATCGATTTCATTCCAAAACCATTTACTCCACAGGAACTTAAATCGAGCATTGAGAATATAACCAAACAACAATATCTCAAGAGGATTACCCATAAGCTGAAACAGGACGGGAAGAAGATCAGGTATCAGTTCCTTTCGGTCCTCTCGCATGAATTAAAAGCTCCCTTAAATGCTCTTGAAGGTTATCTTAGAATGATGCAGGAGAAGCAGGCCGGTGAGCTGGTCGATGATTATGCTACTCCCATTGAACGCTCGCTACAAAGGATTCATGGTATGAGGAGTTTGATAATGAACCTTCTCGACTTTACCAAAATACGGCTTGAACGAAAGGAAGAAAAGATTCAGGAGGTTAATCTCTCGGAAGTTGCATCTGCAGCAATAGTCACCTTCCAGCCCTATGCCATACAGATGGATGTAAATGTAATTCTTGATGTCCGTTCGGATGTGACAATTATGGCCGACCCTGATGATATTGAAATCGTGTTCAATAATCTTCTGTCGAATGCTGTGAAATACAATAAAATAGGAGGTAAGGCAGAAATTGTAATCGACTGTTCCGATACGGAGGCGATAATGATAATTTCTGATACAGGTATTGGAATAACTAAAAACGATACTGAAAATCTTTTCGAAGAATTTGTCAGGATCAGGAATGAAAAGACGAGGAATATTTCGGGAAGCGGACTTGGCTTATCAATAGTTAGGAAAGTTGTGGAATTATATCATGGAACCATAAAGGTAGAAAGCACACCCGACGTTGGTTCAGTTTTTACGATAAGATTACCAATGAAACAGCTTGCTTTGATCTGAAGATATTATTTATCTTTTATCTTTATAGGTAACATGATCAACAAAAACATCAATAAAAAGCAATGATGAAATTACCGGGAAAAACTGTGGAAAGGCTTAGCGAATACAGAAGGACTCTTCTGGAATGCCTTAACGAAAAAAGAAATTTCATTTACTCTCACGATCTCGCAGCCCGTCTGCATATAACTGCCGTTCAGGTCAGGCGCGATCTGATGCTTATTGGTTATTCCAGTGTTCTCAGGAAGGGATATGACGTAAGGGAGCTCGTAGATACCATCGGTAAGATTATCGATTCATCGGAAAGCATGAATGTTGCTGTAGTTGGGATTGGTAACCTTGGAAGGGCGGTTGCCGGCTATTTCAAAGGAAAAAGATCGAAGCTCAACCTGGTTGCATCCTTCGATAACGATCCCCAGAAAGTAAACAAGGTTGTTTCGGGTGTAAAATGCTATCCTTATGCTGATATCGAAAGGTTAATTAAAGAGCTGGATATTAAAATTGCTATTCTTACCGTTCCTCCCGATAATGCCAGGGAAATTACCGAGGAGCTGGTGCGTTACGGGATCAAGGGAATTCTTAATTTCACAACTATTCCCCTGAATGTTCCTTCAGGAGTTTATCTCGAGGAGTATGATATGATAACCTCAATCGAAAAGGTCGCCTACTTTGTGAAGGAGAAAAAGGTTTAGAAACTAATCTCCGGCATGAAAATATTCAGGAATTTCAACGGTACAGGGATAATAAAAAATCCCGTTGTTACTACAGGCTCATTCGACGGTGTCCACATTGGACATAAAACTATTCTCAACCGTCTGAGTAACCTGGCTGATAAACATAACGGAGAATCGGTCCTGATAACTTTCGACCCCCATCCAAGGAAAGTGCTTTATCCCGAGACAGCAGGCAGAGAGCTGAAACTTATAAATTCGCAGGAGGAGAAGCTTTTTCTCCTCGATAAGGCAGGACTAGATAATGTGATAATAATTGAATTCACCCGTGCTTTTTCGCAAGTTACAAGCGAACAGTTTGTAAGGGAATTTCTCCATGGAATCCTGAATGCCAGGGTTATTGTTGCAGGATTTAATCACCATTTCGGCTTTAACAAGGAGGGAGACTACAGGCATCTCTGGACATGGCAGACCAAATACAATTTTGAAGCTGAAGAGATACCAGAACAGGAGGTTCAGCATGAGACCGTGAGCTCAACTAAGATCAGGGATGCAATAAAGTCGGGTTATATTCAAAGAGCTAACGCCTATCTTGATCATTATTACATGATTATGGGGAAGACAATAGATTATCTTCCTCCATATCCTGAAAAAGTTCTTCCTCTTGTAAAGATTGAAATAACTGAAGAGTGTAAACTGCTTCCAGCTAATGGTATTTATGCTGTTACTGTGGAAAACCCGGGCTTTAGTTCGAAGGCCATGGCAGTGGTCCATTCCTCCCATGAAGGAGTTTCTGAAGTCCTTGTCAATTGTCTCGATGAACACTCATTCCCACAATCTGAGACATCCATGGTATCTTTTCATAAAAAGATTTCAGGACCTGTCGACATCGGCGATAAATCCTCCCTGTACAGAATC
>CAIPJU010000221.1 GCA_903865465.1 uncultured Bacteroidota bacterium | reverse complement strand
CCTGATAAAAGCGTGAAATAATGGAAGAAAAAGTCAATGTCTGGAAAGCAAATCTTAACAACGGAGTAATTCTTGCCCTGGCTGGAATTGGTTATTCGCTAATACTCTACTTTTTAGGCCAATCTTTCAATAAGGGCTTAGGGTACCTATTTATCCTTATACAGTTCGGCCTGCTATATTTCCTGCTGAAATCCTATCGTGATAATTTTAAGCATGGCCAGATAACATATGGCGAATCAGTAGGCGCAGGTGTGGTTATCTGCCTTTACTATGCCATTGGTGTTGCAATATTCACTTATATCCTCTATTCATATATCGACCCGGGCTTAATTGCCAAGCAGCTTGCCTTTACTGAGGAGACAATGCTCAAAAAAGGTGCTCCCCAGGCTGCAATTGACGCTACTATGTCGATTACAAAGAAAATCATGAAGCCCGCAATAATGGCTCCGATCAGTATTTTCGGAAATATGATCTGGGGTACAATCATCTCTCTTGTGGCAAGCATCTTTATCAGGAATGAGGGCAACCCCCTTCTCGATACACCTGAAAATTAATACATTAAAAAATTCAAATGGATCTTTCTGTAATAATTCCTGTCTACAATGAAGAGGAATCAATCTCTGAACTGGCTGACTGGATTGTCAGGGTTTGCACTTCGGGCAAAATCTTATACGAAATAATTTTTGTCGACGATGGCAGCTCTGACTCTTCATGGAAAATTATTCTTCAGGAAGCTGCCAAAAACAAATCTGTAAAAGGCTTTCGTTTCAGGCGGAATTACGGAAAGGCAGCTGCCATACATACAGGCTTTCAAAATGCTGCAGGTGATGTAGTTATTACAATGGATTCTGACCTGCAGGATAGTCCGGATGAGATTCCCGGACTCATGAAAATGATCACTGATGAGGGCTATGATCTGGTGTCGGGATGGAAGAAAAAGAGGTTTGATCCCTTAATTAAAAGAACAACCAGCAAATTCTACAACCGGACGGCAAGGTGGTCGTCGGGTATCAATCTTCATGATTTCAACTGCGGACTCAAGGCTTACCGTAACGAGGTTGTAAAGAGTATTGAAGTATACGGCGAAATGCACAGGTATATCCCTATGCTTGCAAAAGAAGCCGGATTCAATAAGATCGGTGAAAAGGTTGTTGTTCACCAGGCCAGAAAGTATGGGGTTACAAAATATGGACTCGACAGGTTCGTTAAGGGCTATCTCGATCTTCTGACAGTGGGTTTTATTACCCGGTTCAGCAAAAGCCCAATGCACCTCTTTGGTTCACTTGGCACCCTGATGTTTCTCCTCGGTTTCATAATGGATGGATATCTGGGAGTTAAAAAGCTCCTTTATGTTCACAATAATCAGAGAGCCCCTTTAGTCACCGACAGCCCTTATTTCTATATTGCCCTGACTGCAATGATTATCGGTACACTCCTGTTTCTGACTGGATTCCTTGGCGAAATGGTTAACAGAAATTCCTCAGAACGAAACAGTTACCTTATCCGGGATAAGGTTAATTGAATAATCAGACTTTTTCAGATTTTCCAGCGCATTTGTTACAGACCTCAATTATGGACCCTGTCATACCTGCCCAGGAGAATTTTTCTTTTACCCTCCTGATTCCCTCTCTGAATTGCTCAGACTTGTTGTTTACAAAGAAGTCGTGAATGGCATTAGTTATCTGGCCTGTCTCAGGGGATACTACATATCCGCATATTCCATCGGGGACAATTTCCTTTAATCCGCCTACTCCGGTTACAACCATTGGTACCTCAAAGTGAAAAGCTATCTGGGTTACCCCGCTTTGTGTGGCTGACCTGTATGGCTGTACAACCAGATCTGCAGCACTGAAGAACAGAGATACTTCTGAATCCTTAATAAAATGGTCAAAAATCAATACTTCCTCTTGCAGCTTATGCTTTGTAATGAGATCGCGGTAGGGTTTGTCATCTTCATAGAACTCACCTGCAACAATAAGTTTTAACTTACTGTTTCTCATCTTTTTGTCAGAAAAAGCTTCAATGAGCAGATCGAGACCTTTATAGGCCCTGATAAAGCCAAAAAACAGGAGATATGAAAAACCTGCATCCAGATTAAGAGCTGATAAAGCCTCTGCCCTCTCAATCCTGTTTCCATAATTATCAAACAGGGGATGCGGACTCAGTTTCACGGGGATATTTTTCCTGAAAGCTATCAAATCGTCATAGACGGTATTTGACATCACTATTCCGCCATCGATGCTTCCTGTCAGGTACCTGGTGAGAATTTTGTCGCCCGGCCTCTTCTCGTGGGGTACAACATTGTCGAAAATGCAGATTACTCTTGTGAATCCATTAGCCTTGACGATGCGTGCCACCGTTCCGAGTGAAGGTCCGATAAAGGGTAACCAGTACCGGAGCAGCAGAATATCCGGTCTTCTTTTTCTTATTAAAAAAGCCGTTCTGATCCAGTTCAAGGGGTTTATGGAATTAAGCTTTCGCTCAATTTTTATCCCTTCGGGAGGAGCCCCATCGGTATATTGAGTCTTACCCGGAAAGAGTATTGATGGATATTGAAGGCTGAAGGTAATGATTTCAATATCATGACCTTCAGCCTTAAACTGCAGGGCAAGCCTGTCATTGAAGGATGCCAGTCCACCACGATACGGATATGCCGGTCCAAGTGAAATTATCTTCATTATCTAAAATGAGAAATAGTATCCTGCAATAACAAAATTTATTATAAAACTGAAGCGAAAAATGCCTTCATTTCAGCAGCGTAATAAATCCCGTACTGCCTGAAAGTATCCTTTGTTCTTGTATCTGGTTTCCAGTCGAAAAAAGCGTGAGAAGCGCCTCCTACCTGGACATATTCAACACGCTGACCTGCTTTTACGAGTGCATCGACGAATACCTTAACATCCGGATCTTTGATAAGAGGGTCGACTGATCCCCTGGTCAGGTACTGTGGAACTGCTCTTACCTTTGCATCAGGGATATTAGAAATAGGGGCAATTGCATCTTTCCATGCATCTGTTGCGGCAGGATCATCGGAATAGTGCTTTAAAAGATTTCCACCGAAGACTCCGTAACTGGGTGCAGCAGCTTTAATCGATTTAACGAGCTGATCACGTACCTGGGAAACTGTAAGACCTGCAGGAATATAGGATGGCATGAACTGAAAAACACCGGCTGTTTTGCCGAAGCCTCCATCACCAATCTTGTCGGCCATAAGAGAACAAGCTGCCGATAAATGTCCTCCGGCACTGTCGCCCGTGAGTCCGATCCTGTCGGGATCGCCGCCATATTCTGCTGCATGTTCCCTGATATGGGCGATAGCACCAAATACATCACCCATCAGATCAGCCATTGTATTTCCGGTCGCATCTCCATCTGCCTTACCAGCCCAACGGTAGTCAATACTGAAAACAACGAATTTTCCACCACGGGTAAGCTCCCGTGCGAGTCCGCGCATGATATCTTCAGTATTCGAAACCCAGCCTCCTCCGTGAATAATTATAATGCATGGAAGATTCTTCGCTTTCTTAGGTGAAAAGACATCATATTTCAGAGTTTTTACCCCTGGTTTGGCATATACAATATCCTGAGTGACTTTAATATGATCAACAAGATTTTTCTCAATAAATGATGCACCAACGTGTTTGTCCTTATCGACAGTTACCTGGAATGGAGAACTCATTGACTCATAAAACATCTGTCCCCAGCTGCCAGGAGCTGAATAATAAGCTGCATCGAGCACAAAACCTTTTGAGGGAGTTGCAGTTATGGTAAGGAGTGTTCCGGCCGCGTATTTTCCATCGGCAGGCAAGGCGGGTTCAACTTTTATGGTGCCGTTAAGAGGCTGATCGACTTTGATTGTAAATGACTGGGAATAAGCCATTCCCGTGAACAGGACAGTTGCCATCAACATTAAAGCTTTTGGAGTGAGGTTTTTCATAAATTAATTAATTTGTATAATTGGTTATAGTTCGTTTAAGACAGAAGGCAATCATTAAGGTACTCATATCGGGGAGTAGGCTTTCCTTCTTTAAGTATCATGGCCTTTTTTATCATTGGAGTTGATTTTTCTGCAAGAAGATCGCCCAGGACACTACTCATAAGCTGCCTCCCAAAATCCTGTGAAGCATCCCTTGGAAGTTCGCCCGGGAGGTTGTCGATCGACATGACTGTAATATTTGAGGATCTCAGGAACGGATCCTCTTCTTTTTCAAGAATGGGATTATATCCATAAAACGGATCAGATATGGTAGTAGCCCTGATAGTTGAAGGAATCGGACCGTTTACATCGCAGCTTATATCTGCAATGACTCTGATCCGGAAATCATCCTTTCTCATATCCTCCTTTGAGAAGAACAGAGGAGAACGGGGATCCCAAAAATGACCGGTTATTAAAATATCTGTAACAGTAGTAAAGGGCATGAAGGTCGATTCGTATTCTCCCGGATTGGATGCAAAATGTTTGAAATCGAAATGGTTTCCCATTTTATGCTGAGCATAATCGGCTGGGCCTACCTGGCAAAAAACCGGAACATCAAATTCCCTGGTAAGATAATCTTCGCGGCTGACCTGTACGATATTGGCTACACCTAATGTCTCAATTGCACCACCAGAGACCCTGCCTTCGCCTGTGACAAGAATTTTAAGTCCGGGTTTAAGTACAATAAGCCTCAGTCCTGCCCACATCTCATCGAGGTCGCGGCACTGGTAAGCAGGTTTCAGCTTGAACCTGTTAGTCTCTATACCTCTAGCCCTGAGTCCGTTATAGGCTCCTACTATGCCAGCATACCTGCCAAAAGCCACAACTCTCTGACCGTGGTCGGTAGTGAGGTATTCGAAATCGATAAGAGTGATTTTTTTTTCAGACATCTCCCGGAACATCTCCCGGTTATGAGGCTGTTTCTTGGCAACATGAGCAAAGAAAAGATAAGTTTTCCCAGGGATAAAAGTTCGTTTATCGACCTCTTTTACGCCGAGAAGGATATCGCATTCACGAAGATCTTCCTTAAGAGGAATGTTGAGGTATTCGTACTCTTCATTTGAGTAGCATCTCAGGTCGCTGGGCTGAACAAAAAATTCAACATTGGGGTAGGTTTCCTCGAGGGCCACAATCTGTGGCGGAGTAAGCGGAACTCTCCTGTCGGGAGGATTCTTTGTTTCGCGCAGAATGCCGACTTTCAATCTTCTTTCCATGCTTTTTAATTTCGGGCTTCTTAGGGTGAAGATACAACTTAAGCTTGAATATTTAATCGGATTTTCAAGTATGGTACATAATTTGTACCTTTGCAGGGCATAACATCCGGGGCTGACTTGGTTTTGACAGCATGAGGGGTGGTATGTAAGCATGCAGCGTGTGGTGGCGCGTCGCTTAAACAGAGTCACAAAACAATAAAAGGCGAAACTAATTACGCTCTCGCAGCATAAGCGAATCACAGTAGCTTAAGCACTTTACGCCGAAAGGCATAATCTCTCAGCACATGTGCTGGGACGAGACGTCTCCCGGGCGGTCATGCCCTGATCCAACCCGATATGGAGGCGCACGCAATCCGGGGCTAGTCTGAGGGGCGTTCCGACCCGAGGGCGAAACGACAGGAGATAAGGGCAGGTTAGGTTGTTCTGCAGCTGACAGGTCACGAAAATCAAGCAGAAATAAGCATGTAGAAAGCATATGGCTTCCGTGTTTGGACCGGGGTTCGACTCCCCGCAGCTCCACAAAAGACTCTAACCCAATCAGTTAGGGTCTTTTTGTTGCTCCAACGCAGCGCAGAATACTGAGCGTTTCCGCTTCTTACTGGGACGTAAACGCCCACATACTGGGCAAACGCAAGATTGTTCCTGCGCAAAACGCTAATAATCAATACTTACAACGGCTGCAAAATTATTGCGACCGCCCCCCGCAACCCTTAAAAAACAGGTAATAAAATTAACTTTTTCTTATACCTACTCTTTCGCCTACCCCTTTTGGTATGAGAATTGTTTAATTGAAAGTCTCCAAAACCCCATCCAGTCTTGTTTTCCGAATTGTTAAATTTTAACCTATTTTACCATGGAAAACAATATTAAAGTCACATTTTGGCTTTGGAAAACCAAGAAAAACTCGAAGAACCTCACTCCTATATATCTTAGGGTGTGGCAGAACTATGACCATTTTGTCAAATCCACAGGGATTTGGATTCATGCGGGCGACTGGGACAAGAAAGCCATGCGGATTAAGGGGGCAACCCCTGAAATTAATGCTAACAACTCCAGTTTGGATGCATTAAAAGTTAAAGTCCTGCAAATTGCAAATCAACTCAGCGTGCAGGGAAAACCATTTAACATCCACACCATCCAGAAGACCCTTGAGGGCAATGAAACTAACCAAATCACCTTGATGCGTGTATATGACGGACGAAGTGACAACTATTCCAGTTGCCAAACCATTTTTATGAGCAATTTCAAGTATTGAACTCACTGGGACTGAATCAGGGGACATGCCGACCATCCCGTTGTTAGTTTTTATACCGCAGGCAATTGCAGTTCCACCTGCACCAGAATCAGTAACATAATTATTGAAGGAGTATGTTTTGCTGAATCCTGTGAACGGAAAGGTTTCCAAGAATAACTTATGGTCACTTGCGGTCATAGCACCATATATCTGCGAAGTGCCCATACCATCACCAATAAATAAGATAATATTCTTTACTACCTTTTGTCCTGATTGTGCTACTACTTTGCATGGAAGAAAAGACACCGAGAGTATTAGAACTCCAATGATTAATATTTTATTGATTTTCATGTATGTATCTATTATAACATTTGCTTCTTTAGTATTCGCAAAGGTAAATGAAATCATATTCCAGTAAGGATATTCTTCGACCTAATATTTAACAGTATTTGCTTAATTTCTCAATGTAGCCAATAATCTTTTGGGATTTATAAGCAACGAAAGGGCGGTTAATGGTGAACTCCATCACCTGAAGCCGGATTTAATAATTATTTAATGGATTTAGTTTTGTAAATCAAAAATTAATATAATTTTGTTTCGGAAAAAAACGAAATGAAATCTGTGATGACTGAAAAAGAAAAATACTTTACTGATAATCAGGAAAAAATAGCACGATACGGAAAAGCACTGTCCAATCCAATCCGTGTTTTCATTCTCGATTACCTTTCCAACAATCTTCACAAATGCTGTTACAGTGGAGATATGGCTGAGAATTTACCTATTGCCCGTTCCACTTTATCTGAGCATCTTAAAGAACTTAAAAATGCAGGACTAATTCAAGGTGAAATCAATCCACCATATATAAAGTATTGCATCAACACAGAGCATTGGGAAGAAGCAAAAATACTGTTTGCCAATTTTTTCAATAAGTAAAAAAATTT
>CAIPJU010000220.1 GCA_903865465.1 uncultured Bacteroidota bacterium | reverse complement strand
GCGACAGTCTTTATAATAATTTAAGGTGGAGCGTTACCGATCCTGTCTGTTTTTCTGACATTTCAGGATATAAGGTCTATTACAAGATGCAGACTGATGCAAACCTTACCCTTATATCAACAATTAATGACCGGAATGTCTTCAGTTACAGGCATTATCCTGGAGAGGTCATCTCAGGCTGCTACGCTGTATCAGCGTTCGATTCGCTGGGTAATGAGAGTGTTAAATCAGTTATTGCCTGTATCGATTCATGTAACTTCTATGAAATTCCAAACGTTTTCACACCCAATGGGGATAATATAAATGACAAACTGGTTGCAAAAACTTCTGGTCTTGTCGAAAAGATCGATTTCAAACTTTTCAACAGAAATGGATTGTTGCTTTTCAGAACGGCAGAACCAAGGATAGATTGGGATGGTACCTATAAGGGAAAAATAGTATCTCCGGGAGTATATTTTTATCAGTGCGATGTATACGAAAGGCGTATATCTGGCCTTGAGTTATTTCATCTGTCAGGTTTTGTGCATGTAATTACCGAGGAGGGAGACAAGGTAAATAAAGTTCAGACCAAGTAAATTATGCATTAAAATGAAGAAAAAGATATCAATATTGCTTTTCGCGGTTCTGCTGACAGGATCGCTTAATGGTCAGACAACATTGGATGTTATTCTTAAAGCTAAGGCTCTGAATGAAAAAGGTAATCCCGACCAGGCTATAAGTTTGGTTTCGGCAGCTATAGTATCTTCCAATGACAGCAAGCTGCTTCTGGTGCGTGCCGAATCAGAACTGCTCACAGGAGATTATTCCAGGGCAATAGCTGATTACAATAGCGCAAATGACCTGGCGCCTCTTTCCGGTGAATATGGTTTGTCGAGAATCTACGCACTCAAGGGCGATGCTGCAACTTCAGTATATCATTTGGAAAAAAGTCTGGGCTCATCTTACAGGAAGACAGAAAAGGAGGTAATGCTCGATCCTGCCTTTGGCCCTGTTGAAAACAGGGCTGAGTGGCGTCAGTTCTGGAAAAAAGATTGGTATAGTAACTCGGAAAAGGTTGTTTCGGAGATTGAATATGACGTAACTGCAGGGAGAATTGATGAGTCGGAGGTAGCTCTAAAAGAGATAAAATCATCATATCCGGAAAGTGACGACATCAAATATGCTGAAGCAGTGGTTCGGCTTGCAGAAAAGAGATATCCGGAAGCATTAGCCTCCGCTGCAATACTTGCTGAATCAAGTCCGGGTTCTGAAAAATACCTGAAATTGCTTGCGAAAGCCCAGGAGTTTTCAGCCAACCCGGCCGGAGCATCCAATAGCTATACCAGGTTGTTGGATCTTGAAGTGGCCGATGCGCTGTTGTTTTTGCAGAGGGCTGATTGTTACAGGAAAACAGGGGAGACGGGTAAGGCAATTGGCGATATTGAGAAATATCTGAGTTTTTACCCCGACGACAAAGCAGCAATAAGCCTTGCAGGCAAAATTGAGAGTGCAACAGGTGACAATCTGAAGGCAATCGAGTATTATTCGCGTAATCTGAAGTTACATCCCGGCGATCCTGAATGTTATATCGACAGGGCTAACTCTTATTTTATCTCACGATCGTGGGATTGGGCGGCAAAAGATTACAGTATGTCGCTCGATCTCAAGCCGGGAAATTCCGAAATATGGCTTAATAAGGGTATAGCCCTGCTGAATTCTGGAAAAGCTGACGATGCATGCCACGATTTCAGGAAAGCAATGAGTCTGGGCAATAAAAAGGCTTCAGAATATATTAGCCGGAGCTGTATCAAATAAACGAGATCTTTTTAGCGCTTTACATTTTTATAAATTCTTTCAAACAGGTCGTGTGGCTTGAATGGCTTGAGGATATAGTCATTAATTTTAAGCTCTTCAATCTTATCAAGGCTCTCCGACATTACAGCGGCAGTAAGGGCAACAATAGGAATTCTGCATATACGTGGATTATCAGAATCCCTTATTATTTTAATAGCTTCGATTCCGTCCATTACCGGCATATGCAGATCCATAAGCACCAGGTCGAAATCATCCACTTCAAGCAAATCAATAGCAATCCGTCCGTTTTCGGCATGAGTGACAATAGTACCCCATCCCTGAAGGAATTTATTAGCAACAAAAAAGTTAATTTTATTATCTTCAGCAACCAGTATCTTCTTGCCTTCGAGTCCCGTAAAATCTTCGGGAACCTGTTCCTGTACAGTTATTGTAGTTTTTTCGGGTATAATAATCGGAATTGAAAAGTAGAATGTAGAGCCTTTGCCAGGTTCGCTTTCCACACCGATTGTTCCTCCCTGCATCTCAATAAGCTTTTTACATATTGCCAATCCAAGGCCGGTTCCTCCAAAATGGCGTGTAGTATCGTCAGCCGCCTGAGTAAAACTTTCAAAAATGTAAGAATGTTTTTCCCCGGGGATGCCAATGCCCGAATCAGTGACAGCGAATTCGATTGAAGGGCTTTCCTTACTGGTAGTATTAACTTTCACCGAGATGCCAATATCGCCCTTAGAGGTGAATTTTAATGCATTTGAAAGAAGATTAGAGAGTACCTGGTTAAGTCTGACAGGGTCTCCGACAACCTCAGTGGGGATGTCTTTCGAGATATTTATGTTGAAGCCAAGATTTTTTGCTTTTGAACGAAAAGAGTATGAACGCATTATCTCATCCAGAAAATCATTCAGGTTGAATTGTGTGTGTTCCAGAATAATCTTTCCCGATTCTATCTTATTGTAGTCAAGAACATCGTTTACAAGTGAAAGCAGATGATTACCTGAAAACTTAAGCGTTTTTAAAAAGTCTATCTGATCAACGCTTGGGTTTCCCTGCAGAAGAAGGTTGGTAATTCCGATAACTTCATTCAGAGGTGTACGTATTTCATGACTCATTGTCGACATGAAGAGCTGTTTTGTCTGCGCAGCCTCTTCTGCTTTCTGTCTTTCCCTTATTAAATCATCAAACATTATCCTGAGATGGAGAGAGATAGCTATCTGATTAGCTATGAAATCGAGTGCAGTGAGGTCTTCATTATCATACTTGTTCGCGTCAATGTTGTCATGCATGCAAATTATACCAATAGACTCGCCATCGACCTCAAGTGGAACACCCATAATGATCTTATAATCATTCTTATAGTTTTTGATCTCCAATGACGACACGAGGTTTTCAATGTCCAGACTTCGGAGCAGAACCGGCTTTCCGTTTTTCATTATCCACCCGGTAAGGGTTCCAAGGATCGGTTTTTCATCTGATTTTTGAATAATATCATCACTGCTGAAGGGGACCGATAAAGTATCGGATTCCTTGTCGTATAAAGCAAGATAGAGGTTATTCGTATCCCAGATTCTTCCAAGCTCATTGATAATAATAGGATAGATCTGGCCTAACTCAAATTGTTTAAGGGCAGCAGTGGAAATATTATGTAGAATTTCCTGGATCAGCAGGTTTTTTGTCTCAGAAGTAATATCCCTGTATATGGCAACAGTGGCCACAATCTCATTATTGACAGTAATTGATGATGCTATTAAGGAGACATGGATTTTTTTCCCGATTCTGTCCTTTCTTATTGTCTTTATTTCCTCTTTGAAACCGCTGGCAATCCGTTCAGTAAGGCAGTCAGCCTCCTCCAGAAATTCATCAGGAACGATAAGCTCATTTATCAATTTTCCAATGGCCTCCTCCTGAGAATATCCAAATACATTCGAAAACTCCTTGTTTACCGTATTTATCTTCCCTTTAATATCAGTTATGGCAATGGCCTCAGGGGCTGATTCAATAAGATTCTCAAGTAATGCTTTTTCGGTATTAATCTGATTCTCATACTCTTTCTGCCTCGATATATCCTTTATCAATCCTCTGTAACCAATTATTTTATCCTCGAGAAAGTTGGTAAAAGAATGAATTTCGGAAGCAAAGAGAGTACCATCCTTTTTCTGAGCAACATATTCCCTGTTCCAATTCTGACCTGGGGAGGTCAATTCGTTATAATTCCTTATTATTTCACGATAACCTTCCGGAAAGAGGTTTTCGAGGCTGATACCACGTGACAGATCTTCCTTTGAAAATCCAAAAAAATCTATCACCTGACTGTTTATGAATGTTAATTTTCCAGAAAGGTCAGCTTCATAAATCATTTCAGGAAGCTTCTCAGCGAATTTCCTGAAGATAATTCCCTGTTTATGAAGATCCTCCCGACTCTTCTGCTGATTTCCTGGTTCCCACGTTATGATTATATTCCCGTTGGTAAGAAGGAAGCCCATATAATATCCTTCAGAATCATCACCAAGAGGCGAGGCTGCCAGCTTATGAAAATTTTCTGTAATTCGTACATATTGAAGGAGTTCGATCAATTTTGTTCTTCCTGCCAGAGAGGTTTCATCAATACATTTTCCTAATACATCAACCTTTTTTATAAATTCAACTTCTTCAACTTTGCTGTTTAAATCAATAAAATAAAACCTTTTATCTTCTCCAACACTAAATAAGGCAAAATAGCTTGAAACTGTTTCAAATATCTCTTCAAGTACACTGCCAAGGCTATCCCTGATTAGTCTGTCCTTTAAGCCGGCTGAGTCATCAAATACAGTTAGCAGATGCAGTTCATCATCAACAAGAATTGTTTCAGCAGAAAACAGGAATTGTTTTGTCTCTCCGGTTTTCTTTCTCAGGGTAACAGGATAATCCTTTATTTTTTTGAGTCTCGATATAAGTTTCAGGTACTTGTTACTCTCACCTATATCTGCAAAAATGTTAAGATCATCAGATGTATAACCGACAATTTCATCTTTGGAGTAACCGAGGTCATACAGAAACTTACTATTTGCATCGACAAACTTTCCCGAATCAGATTTACTGATCGCCATAAGATACGAAGCCTGGTGAAAAGCCTTAAAAAGTTTGTCTCCTGCAAATTCACTTTTAAACTGGTTCCCCGATCGATATAAATCCAGCTCCTTTTCGAGTTCTTTATTCCTCTCTATGAGCTCATTAAGTCTGCTTTCAACATCCATCATCCCTAATATTCATTGAAGTTCTAAAATTAGCAAATAATGGTAAATTTCTAATTATTAGAACTATAATTTGCTCAGAAACTTACTCCTTTATCATTTCTCCTGCTTTTCGCATAGAATTTGCAGATTGCTGAAAGCCCGCATTGGTCACAAAGTGGATTTTTTGCTTTACAAATATATCTTCCATGAAGAATAAGCCAGTGATGAGCTTCGTGCATTAATTCAACAGGTAAGTTGCTGGTTAACTGCAATTCAACTGCCAGGGTAGTCTTTGCATTACTCACCAAACCAAGCCGGTTAGATACCCTGAAGACATGAGTGTCGACTGCCATTACAGGCTTGTTAAACAAAACAGAGGCAACAACATTTGCAGTCTTTCTTCCGACTCCGGGAAGCTTCTGAAGTATTTCGGGCTCCTCCGGTACCTTCCCTTCAAAATCAGAGACAAGCATTCTTGACATCCCTGACAGGTGCTTTGCCTTATTATTGGGATAGGAACACGACTTAATATATTCAAATATCTCCTCCGGTTCAGCTTTTGCCATCGATTCAGCATCGGGAAACTTTGCCAGCAATGCAGGGGTTATCATGTTTACCCTCTTGTCGGTACACTGTGCTGAAAGAATTACGGCAACAGTAAGCTCAAATGGTGTCATATATTTAAGTTCTGTTTCAGCAACCGGATATTTTACTGTAAAATAGGATATTGCCTCCTGGTACCTCTCTTTTATTGTCAT
>CAIPJU010000219.1 GCA_903865465.1 uncultured Bacteroidota bacterium | reverse complement strand
GCTGCTTTTGATTTAAAAGTGCAGAGGCTGCAATCTGTTTTCATATGGGGAAGATAGGGAAAATGTGATTCATATCACAATGTATTATATGCATATTCGCAAAAAAATTGAATTAATAGATTCAATACTGCGTACATTTGCCGGATTATTGACAAACTGAATTTGCTTTGTTTTAAATTCTATTCTCATCCATATGTCTGCTCTTGAAAAATACTTTGACACTTACAGGGAAAATATTATCGGCATCGATGCTGAGATAACAACACCTTATGGAATCAAAAAACTAGTATATGCAGACTGGATTGCAAGCGGAAGGCTTTACAAGCCAATTGAAAAACGAATTTCTGATGATATAGGGCCATTGGTAGGAAACACTCATTCAGAATCGACAGCTACCGGAAAGGCAATGACCGATGCTTATCATACTGCCCAGAAGATTGTTAAGCGTCATGTCCATGCGGATGAGAATGATATCCTGATATTTACCGGAGGAGGAATGACCTCTGCACTTGCAAAGCTTCAGAGGCTGCTCGGATTGAAAGTACCTGAACATTCGGTTAATTACTGCGGTTGTGGATTCGGCAATTACCACAGATGCAAGGAGATTCCAAATGACAAACGTCCTGTCGTCTTTCTGACACATACCGAGCACCATTCAAATCACACCTCATGGTTTGAAACACTTGCCGATGTTGTTGTTCTGGAACCGGCTTCCGATCTTACGGTAAGCCCCGATGCCCTGCGCAGGGAGATAGTGAAATATAAGGACCGCCCTCTGCTTATTGGCTCTTTCTCAGGATGTTCAAATGTAACTGGTTATTACCCTCCATATTACGAATTAGCACAGATAATGCATGAGCATCACGGATTTTGTTTTATCGATTTTGCCGCTTCGGCACCTTATGTTGATATTGATATGCATCCTTCCGATAAAATGCAACAACTCGACGCCATCTTCTTTTCACCTCATAAATTTCTGGGAGGACCTGGAAGTTCTGGAGTATTGATTTTTAACAAAGAACTTTACAAGAATGACATTCCCGACAGCCCCGGAGGAGGTACTGTTAAATGGACAAACCGTTGGGGCGGATACAGTTATATTTCAGATATAGAGGTAAAGGAAGATGGAGGGACTCCGGGATTTCTTCAGGGAATGAAGGCCGCACTGGCTGTTTCACTGAAAGAAAAAATGGGGACTGACAATATCATGAAGCGAGAAAAAGAGCTGATTGACATAGCATTAAATGAATTATCCTCAATTGACAAGCTTCACATTCTTGCTCCCGATACTAAAGAACCACTCGGAGTCTTCTCATTTTATGCTGATAGAATCCATCATAACCTCTTTACGAGTATTTTAAATGATCGCTTCGGAATTCAGGTTAGGGGAGGATGTTCCTGTGCAGGTACTTACGGACATTTTCTTTTAAATGTTGATTTTAGACTTTCGAAGGAGATCACTGACAGAATTGACGAAGGCGACCTGTCTATGAAACCCGGATGGATAAGATTATCGCTTCATCCAACCATGACTGATAAGGAGTTATATTATATTACAGACTCAATACGTCAGATTATTAAAAATATTGAAAGCTGGCAGAAAGAATATTCGTACGACAGGCATACAAATGAATTCAATCATATAAACAACTCGGGTAATTCATCTGATGGCCACTCCTCCTGGTTCGAACTTTGATCTTTGATATTAAAAATAGCTTTCTCATTTAAACCCCGGGGCAGATATAGAAAATATTACTTTGGACTCAGCGAAATGGCTGGGCTAACACAAATAAATTCACTAATAATTATAAAATGAAAATTGCAGTTCCTGTAACAAATGAAAATCAGATTGATGGTCATTTTGGCCATTGTGAATCATACCGCGTCTTTAGCGTTTCTGATAATAATGAAATAGTTGATGAAAAGGGTGTCGCCTCACCTCAGGGATGTGGCTGCAAGTCCGATATTGCATCGGTTCTTGCAGCTGATGGAGTTACAATTATGCTTGCCGGAGGAATAGGCGGAGGCGCGATAAACGTTCTTAATAGCAATGGCATAGAGGTTATACGCGGATGTTCCGGCGACGCCACTGAAGTTGTAAAACTTTTTCTCTCAGGCCTGGTTGAGGACAGCGGAAGCAGTTGTCATCAGCATGAGGCTCATACGGCAGATGGACATTCATGCAGCCATAATTAAAAAGCTGAACTTTGATATAAGAAGAAGGCCGGTTTATTCCGGCCTTCTTCTTATATGTGCGCCCGGCATGGGCGATGACTTTAGGGTGAAAGTCCCAAACGTACCTTGACAGTAGGAAGCGTTAGCCAAGGGCAAGGGTGTCCATCGCGAGGTGGAATCTGAAGGAAGCCGG
>CAIPJU010000218.1 GCA_903865465.1 uncultured Bacteroidota bacterium | reverse complement strand
CTGATGTGTATTTGCTTTAGATTTGCATTTGACTGGAGAAGTTCCACATTCTCTCTTAACGACTGGTTAAGAATAAGGCTCTGAGGTTCCAATGTGATGGTATTGTTCTGTATCCTTGACCATTTAAGAAGGTTTTCGAGCAGGTTATGGGTGTTTATCGACGATTTATATAAATCCTCCAGGAGCTTTTTCCGGAGGTTTTCATCCTGTACCATTCCATCTGTTAGCATTTCCAGACCCTGTTGAATGCTCCCAACCGGACCTCGAAGGTCATGAGCAATAATTGAAAAGAGCTTATCCTTGGTGGCATTTATTTCTCTCAGCTCAGATTCACTCACTTTAAGGGCATTCTCTGCTTTTTTTCTGGCCTCAATATTCCTTGTGACACCATAAAGTTCAATTTCATTTTTGTCATTATACTGAAAATGGTTCAAATCCTCTATCCAGATGATCTCACCATTTTTGCAATTTGTCTGTGCTTCGGTAATAAACGGAGTAGATTTCTTTTCACCTGTGGCTATAAATTTCTGTAATTCATCCTCGATAATCCCGAGAATCCTATGCATATGATCCGGAGTATGCATTTTTTCAAAGTAATTCGGATCATTTAAATCCTCGGAAGTATATCCGCGTAATTTCTGGTTTGAGGGGCTGATATAAACAGGGAGCATCTTCGATATATTAAATACCCAGATGACATCAGAGACATTTTCAGTAAGTATCCGGTGCTTTTTTTCGCTTTCCCTCAGTTTTTCAACACTTTCTTTACGATCAGTGATGTCCTGGGCACTTGTTCTAAATCCGATTGACAGGTCATTCGCATCCAACATTTGCTTCCATGACGTTGATACCCAGAATTTTGATCCGTCCTTGCGCATGACCCTGAATTCGAGATTAGCTCCGCTGCTTCCTTTCATTGCGTCCCGGAACTTTTCCCTGACCAACTCCAGATCCTCAGGTGCAATTGCAAGAAAGAGATAATCCGGAGCCTGCATATATTCTTCCACTGTAAAGCCTGTTAGTTCAACAGGATAGGAGTTCATCCATATCAGTTTTCCTTCAGGACTGAACCATGATTCCCAACTCGCTGAATAATTTGCAATTGCCCTGAAATTTTCTTCGTTTTTCCGAAGAGCTTTCTCCATCTTTTTACGTACAGTCAAATCTATGAAAGTGATGATAACTCTTTTATCACTTAATACATTCGATACTGAAGCAAGCGCGGTCATTGTCTCTCCGGATTTTTTAAAAAATGAAAATTCATAAGTTTGGGGTGCATCACCCGAATTCTGAAGCCTCCTAATATTATATTCCCTTAAACGCTCAATATCATCAGGGTGTATGAACTTTGTCCAGCTTTTTCCAATGACGTCCCCTTCCATGAAGCCGCTCATTGTGCAGAATGCCTTATTAACCATGACAATTGTTGTATCTTCTTCAAGGATGGCCGTTGCCATTGAGTTGCTTTCGAATATTGCCTTGAACTTTTCTTCGCTGCCGCTTAATTCTTTTTCAATCCATTTGCGATCATTGATATTTTCAACTGTTGCCAGGCAATATTGAAAATTACCATCGCTGTCATTTATTACTGTAAGTATCAGGGCTCCCCAGATTACCTGTCCGTCCTTTCTCAGATATTGTTTTTCAGTGCGATAGTCGGTGATCTCCCCTGAAATTAGTTTTTTGAGGTCGATTGAATTATTTGAAAGAGAGTTGGGATGGGTGATATCTTTAATTGTAAGGTTAAGCAATTCCTCCTCATTATAACCTAACATCAGGCAGAAGGCTTTATTGGTTTTAAGAAATCTGAAGTCAGAATCAAATAAAGCCAATCCCATAGGATTGAAATCAAACGCCTTATGGAAGGCTGATTTGTCCCGAATAATTGAACGATCCATTAATACAGATATTAACCTTTAAAAAAATCAGACAGATTATACTCCTCAATTTAATGTAAATAAGATAAATAAATCTTATACAGCTGTTCTGAATGTTTTTTTAAAATTAGCATAAAGGTAGGAATTTAAGTATATTCTGGGGGGAATATCGTTATTTTTAAAGAAGGATCAGTTCCTGAGAGGCCAGGGAACATATAAAAGCGGCTTAATTTTATGCAGTCAGAATATGAGATTGAAAGTACATCCGGATGCCGGATTATTTGTTACTTCAATCCGACCGTTATGGAGCATCATTATCTGTTTTGAGAGACTCAGGCCAATGCCGGTATTGGATGCTTTTGTTGAGAAGAAAGGAAGAAATATTTTATCAATCATCTCATCAGCTATTCCGGGGCCATTATCGG
>CAIPJU010000217.1 GCA_903865465.1 uncultured Bacteroidota bacterium | reverse complement strand
CTTGAAATCAGTGAGATTAAAACAATAATGAATTACTCAAATATTGATTACGAACGACTTAAACCATATTGGGAAAAATTTCAAGAGTTAAAGAGCAAAAAAACAATCCTGAACAAACCTAAACCAATTCAAGCCGCCAAAGCTCTAATTACATTTAACTTTTCTGGTAAGTCTAATCCAATGAAATGGATTGACTATGAACAAATTATTAAAGCAAAGTTGTATTGTGCTAAAATGGGTATGGAATATCTTGAATCAGAAGCGCCAGAAGAATTGAAAGCAGTAATGTCTCAAGTCTCTGAAAATCTCAATGAGGTATTGAAATCGCTTAAAGTTCAAAATATTAACGAGATAAAATTCTAATGTTATGCCATTACCATATTTTGGAGGAAAAGGAAAGGTGGAGCTTGGAGGCTGGTTATTTAAGCATTTTGACTTGAATGGTATTACCAATTATTGTGAGCCCTTTAGTGGTATGTTCGGAATTTATTTGGGTAATTTTAGCGATTTTTCAGAAGTCAAAAAAGTCATTTACAATGATATAGACAAGCAGAATTGTAATGTTTTCAACTGCTGTAAGGTGCCAATTCTTTTTATTGATGAGATCCATAAATCATTACAACCTGGCGGAATTTTCTATACCAAACGAGGAACTTCTTACCAAGAAAAATATGACCACTACAAATCCATTTATTTGGATTATCATAATGGCATTAAGGTCTTACCCAAAATTAACCTTTTAGTAAATGATTATCAATCCGCAGTAATCTATTCATTCTTAAGATTAACATCTTCAAACCAGATGCACTTTCTTACCTGTGGTTTCAAAAATTTCACTTTAGAAGAGAGTTGGTATAAAAGGTATAAGGTATTTCAACCTTTAATGAACAAATTGAGTGATCCTGATTTTTGTAATAAACTCGCAAGAATAAATCCCATTACAGCGTTTGATTTTGAGATAGTTATGAATAAATATAGCAATTCAAAAAGTTTCATCTATTTAGATCCACCTTATTACGACCGAGAACTTCTTTATGACCCTGACAAAACAGGTGTGTTTACCGTTGAGGATCATCAGAGATTAGCCAATGCTGTGAAGCAATCAAAAGCAAGAATAGCAATTAGTTATTACTATTTTGACGAAATTTTTAACCTGTACCCTCCTAAAAGTAAAGGTGGAAATTTCACCTACTTAAAAAAGAAGGTGCGAAATAATGCAGCTGGTAAAAGTGCTGAAGAGGTCTTAATATTAAATTACTAACGATTTCTCATTTCCCAAAGATTCTTATGCTTTGGATGGCTCTCAACAAATAAATCAATGTCACTTTCAATAATTAAAACTTTTCTACCTTCCTGAATTACATTTTTGAATTCTCCATTCTTAATCCAAGTTGAAACTGCTGCAGTTGAAATATTGAGTATAGCTGCCAGTTCATAGGCTCTATACTTTCTTTGATTCTTTGCATCTTTGCCTTGCGATAAAGCAACACTTATTTCCACAATTGCCTCATTGTAAAGACTCCCAAATTCATTAAATGTGTTTCTTATTTTTTTAAGCAATTCTGTTCTGCTTAAACTAATAAGAGTATTTACCATAAGCCGATTTTTAATCGCCTCGTGAATGTCCTTTTTACTGACTTTATCCATATCACGATAAATGAATAATAGCAGTTGTTCCAATTCTCCTTTCATATTTCAAGCTGTTTAACGTAATTTACTGGGTTTTTAGCGTATTTATCAATATATTTTGTTAACGTATCAAGTTTTACGTGGCTTGACATAGCCATAAGTTGATTTAACGGAACACCTTTTACTATACATCTGGTAATGAAACTTCTACGAGCTGTATGTGAGGAAATCAGTTTGTGTTTTTTTTCAGTCACTTCAATTTTTTGTCCCCCTGAATATTTTGTAAATACCTCATCAGTGTCAAAAAGTTTAGATGCTTTAGCCATTTCTTTAAGTTCTCTATTAAATGGCTGTGATTGATAATGATACAGATTGTATTTATATTTTTCAAGAATTTGTTTTGATATTTTGTTCAGTGGTACAACATACTTTTCTTTTTCTTTTCTTGATTTATGTGCGGTTTTTGTAATAATGTCGTCAGTAATATGTTCTCTCCGTAATGTGATTATATCGGAATATCTTAATGATGTCATACAGGCAAAAACAAAAATGTCTCTTACCTTTTCATACTTACCAGCATCCCATTCCCAAAGTGCCTTTAATTCTTGGTCATTCAAAGTGACTATTGGAGTTTTGTAACTACCAACAGAATAGGTTTTTGCGTCATTAGGTACGTCATGAATT
>CAIPJU010000216.1 GCA_903865465.1 uncultured Bacteroidota bacterium | reverse complement strand
GTACTTTTCATTTGGGGTTAGCGGGTTGTTATTAATAAGAGGCTTATTCCCTTCTGCGTTCGGGGTATTGAGGCCGTCAAGTTCAGCCAGAACAACAGCCTGAATTACAGTAAACCCTTTTGAGCGGCGGTTTTCAAGATATTTTTCTGTTTCTTCTTTAGTAAGTCTATGGAAAAGTTCCCATCCGGTATCACCCAGATAGAAAAAAGGAGTCCCATCTTCGAACATAAGGAAGTGTTTGTTTTCTGAAACTTTAAGGTTTCCGTGTTTAAAATCCACTGACGGACCTTGCCAGGATTTTTCCTGCGCAGTGATCACAGCAATATTGATCAGCAGAATGCCCACTAGTAAAAGTTTTTTATTCATTGTTAATAAATATTTAATTCTTTAAATCTCTCTTATACTCACCCCCGTGACCCCCTCAAGTTATGGACATAAGTTCCTTTCTCATTATACTCAAATTTGCGTAGGGAGATCTCCCCTCTTTGCTCGCAGAGAGGGGAAGGGGGTGAGTTCTCTATGCAAATCTCGAATAAACAATCATTGCCAATCCAATCAGGTAGCAGATAAACATCAGCGTAAGCAGGATATTGGTTCCTTTAGGAGCATCTTTGAATTCCTTCCAGACAAATATTCCCCATAATGCAGCAACAACAGGAGCGGAATTGCTTAATCCATAAGAGATAGCCGGGCTGGCTGCTCCGACTGACATAAAACTGACTGAATTACCAAGGCACCATATCGAGCCACCCAGCATTCCAAGTAAATGTGTCTTTACAGGAGCTTTATACCATCCTGACATCTTTACGGGTTCTCCCTGAACAGGTCGGGCCATGAATATGGGATTAACAATTGCAGTACATATAAGTGCACCGATCGAGAAAAACACCACAGCGGTATATGAGCTTATCTTGCCGGCTTCTGATGGGGAGAAATCAGTTGCAAGAGATGACGCCACGAATCGATAGAAAAATGCAATGCAAATTCCTGCCAAAAATGCAAGGACAATTCCCTGAAAAGTAGGTTTTTTCTGATTTGCCGCAAGTTTCTTATACGACTGCATGCTCATTACAATTGCGAGAACGATAAATGCAGTTCCTCCGAACAGGAATAATGGATTTCCCTCAGGCTTCCCCATATAGTTTATAAGTATGCCCAGGGTCCATCCTATGCCTCCGCCAATAGGAAATGCTACCGACATACCTGCGATAGAGATTGCTGCAACAAGCAAAAGCGTACCGATGTTCCAGATAACCCCTCCTAATGCTGCCGATGCAAGGTATTTAAAGTCAGCCTGCCGCAGATCTGGTAAAAAACTGCGGCCTTCATTTCCAATGCTGCCAAAGGTAAACGCCATTAAAAGAGCGAAGAGCAGTATCCCTATGGAAAAATCCCAATAATAATGTTCAAACCTCCAGGTTTTGCCTATGAGGTTTTGAGTGTTTTGCCATGAACCCCAGCAAATCATTGCAACAGCACATAGAAAAACTGCAAAACCATAGTTCTGTACTAATACCATAATATAAAACGTATTTAAGTTCTGAAATTGCTAACCAGTATTTTAAGTGTTATGTACTGTTATGACAAATATATGATTTGAAGTTTTAAAAAACAAGAATCACAATTAATATTTCGGATTGCAGATTGTCAATTGCGGATTTATTAAGTCAGAAATATTACAACGATTTTCGTGCAATAAAATGGCAGGGGTTCTCAATTTTAACGGTGCTTTGTTTTTTTATCATATCCGATGCAGTTTCACCCATTTTTTTAAAATCGGTCGAGATAACTGAAATACCGCCGGCGAGTATTTCTTTTAAAGGGGTCTCGTCATATGATATAATTCCGATATCCCGTCCCGCTTCCCATTTTTTGTTTTTACTGAGTTTAAGCAATTCAATAAGATCCTGATCAGAGACAGTCAGGAAAGCATCCCCCTGTTCAGGGGCGGAAGAATTGATTTCCTTATATACGGAATTTTTGATTTTCTTCTCTGCACAGAATTTTAAAAAACCTTTTTCCATCCCATCACGGATAAACTGAAAGTTATGGTTAGAAATAAACTTCAGCGTAGTGTATTTCTTAAGAAGCGGAAGGGCTTCCTCAAGAGCATTGGATACATCCTTTTCAAAGTTCTGGAACACTGCGGCATAATTCCCATGTACTGACATCAGATCTTTATCAATGATCAACAGTTTTTCAGCAGGTATGTGTTTAAGATATTTTGATATATCCTCATTGAAATGAGGCATTATAACATAAAAGTCATACTTATTAATGTTATTGCCTATGAGTTGATCAAATACTTTAAGGTTATAGTAGTGAAAGAAAATATCGACCTGATAATCTGATCCCAGGCTGTTTAAAAAAGCACGGTAAAGTACTTCCTTGTATCCATTCATTACATCGAACAAAAGGAATATCTTAAGTTTGCTCTTAAAGGTGGTAGATGTGACATAGAATCCCTTTCCTTGTTTTGGACTAATAATTCCTCTGGATTTTAATTCATTATAAGCTATAATTACTGTATCCCTCGAAATATCATAGTTATTGCAGATTTCATGAATAGATGGAAGTTTATCCCCAATAACCAATCTTTTTGAACGTATATGTCTCAATACTTCATTAACAAGCTGTTCATACTTTGGAGTGCTTGCACTTTTATCTATTCTGATGTTTATAGCCATTTCTTCTTAGCCTGTTACAATTATTTAAATATTAAAATATGCTTCAACAAAAGTTACTGAAAATGGACTTAACAACAATGGATGTTCCTGTTTTACCATACAATGTTTCGCATTTTCAAGCCAGCCGCTTTCACTTACGGCATCTGCAAAGCTAATTGAATCAAGCTGTATGATTTTTAAATCGGACAACAATGAAACATTATTTACAATTACTTTGTGAAATGATGATGTAAAATTTATGAGTAAAAATTTTAGCTCCTTCCCGTCAGTCAGGATCAGTGAAGCAACTTTTAATGGATCCGAGCTTCCGCTCTTCATGACTCTGAATTCCTTATTTTGAAGAATAAATCTGAAGACAAAATATATCGGGAAGATCATTCCGGCTACAGTTTTGAACTTTTCAGGCCATCGCGACGGACTATCTCCCTGGATTATTCCCCTCTCTCCTGCAGTTTCAAAATAAGTTATCCCTGCAGCCCCTGATTCAATAAGATATTTAAGGCTCCCGGCAGTCCAGCATGCACCATAGAGCGACATTAACCTGCTGTCAACCTGAGGTGGATAACCTTCAGGCTTATCTGGATTTTCATAATTTTCAGAATTAGCATTAAAACGACGTGTAATATTCACGGGTGAGATCCATATTCCTATCCCGCCCGTAAACTTTCCGGCACTTTCAACAGTGTAAGATTGCGCCTGCAGATTCTCGGTAAGTGTAGTGTTGTCATTTGCATGCTCCTGAGGATGAATAGAATAACTTAAGTAATCGAGGTGCATAGGATCAGGCCTGTTCCTGTTCAACTGGGCAAAATTTGCATTTGTACCGGCACCTGTTCTGATTCCCGGTAAAGCCCTTTTAAGTAAAGGGATTATCAACTCTGTTAATTCCGGAGGTGTAAATGACAGGGTTCTATGAAAAATTGTAATTCTGCTAAGTGGAATCTGTGATTTCACAATCCATTTCATGAAAACGGAAACCTGAACGGCATAATTCTCATCAAAGAATACCGCAAGCTCTACCGGATATTCCAATCTTAATGCCTCTTCTGCAGCCAGTTCGGCCTTGGTTTTCCAATCATCGAGAAAAAGATACAGATCTACACGATAATGGTCATATTTTATTTTTTTAATTGTCGATAATTCATTCTCCGAGAGGGGGAAAAGGCGAGTGGATTGCCCTATTCCTATTGATGGCAACTGAATAGTTTTTCGGGTATCAACTGTAATGAATACAGTTTTCCCAAATTTCGCAGGATTTGTGTCTGGCAAATTTCCCTCGACCTTCAATTCAATTTTCTGAAAAATTTTTTCACCTTTCTCCATCCTTACAGGGTACTTTCTGGTCAGTGGAGTGCAATAAGTTTTATATGAAGCATCGGTCCAGTTGCGGTGATCTTCAGTTTCAAAAACTTCTCCAGTAAAAATCAATGAGACATTTTGGTCAGAAACCTTCCATTTCATCGATATGATATTGGTAAAAGGCTGATGAGGACTTATTGACAACGGGAAAACGGAAGTTTCGGTAACCCGTTCGGGGTGTTCAATAATGCAGTTATTACCTGCATTGCCAATGATCGGATGTAATACGCAAAAACCGATCCGGTTCTTCTCGAATGAGCTAAGTGCTTCGCCTTCCATGGTAAGCAACAATGAATTATCATTTCGCCCTTCAATGGTATACTCTGCAGAGAAATTTAGATCTTCCTTTTTATAGATACAGTTAAAAATAATTTTGAATGAATCTGCGTGAATCTCAGTTTTCTCCCTGATAATTTCAGGTGCAATTGTAATCCAGTTCTTTATACGTACTACAGAATAGATCATACGTATAATCTCTTCTTTACCGATCGAAATGTACCGAAGGCTGCCATTTTCATAAACCAATGACAATTTTCCGGCATTAAGGATCAAATATTTGCCATTAACATCATGATTGCCATGCCACTTCGTTTCTCTTGTCAGAGTCGATGCAAATTCTTTTATTGATCTCATTCAAGTACGATCAGGTTACTTATTATGCCATTAAATTGATCAACTGTTCAGGGTTAAAGCCAGCGGCGATTTTTACATCAAAAACAAATTTAACTAATTTTTAATTTATGATCTGATTTACGAGTGAGCTCTTTTCTTCATTTGCATGTGGACTACTTCTCCAATCGAAACAATTCTTAACAAGAATATGTCTTTAAATACTCATTGGCGGAAGGGATCAGGAAATACTGAAGGAGATAATTTTCGTATTTGTCAGCAGTGAGAAATCCAAAGCCATTTTTCACCTGAAGATGTTCTTATCATCCTGGTTTCTTCAGTAAAGTTATCTTTTGGGAAAATCAGAGGATCGTTTGATTGTCCCCCATGCTGTCACACAGGATAAACAATACGCTAATGCGATTGTCATCTGAATATATGTTTTTGTAAACATAGACAGATTTTTATAAATCTATTTTAAAATTATCTTATTCAGTGCCGTATATTGTGATGTAAAGTCCGTTTTTGTGTGATCAGAAGCTGGACTTAAAAGCATCCGCCCAAAATTTTACAGGATATTCTATATTGACAATAGCAAATTCATTGGGTACCATATGTCCGACATTTTTCAGGACAGTATATTCATGCTTTATACCCAATGAATCGAGATAATGACTGAAAATATTGGTTATTTGTTTTCCATTATTGTTATACAACCAATCCTGATCGCCAACAATAAGCCTTACTTTAACATGGTTCTTTATGAGCTCAGCATTCTGTTTTGCATAATACCCGGGGTGAATCGCGTTAAAGTATTCTATGGATTTTTCTGAGCCGGCTCCGGTTGAAGGTCCAAAAGTATTGACAAGATATTGCGGATTGTGTTCATCCTGAAATTCAATCAGTGCACCTGCAACAGATGAGGTGAAACCAAACAATTCAGGATATTTAAAGGCGAGTCTTATTGCACCAAAGCCTCCCATTGACCATCCTTCCAATCCACGTCCCGAGGAGCTTGCAATAGTGCGATAATGAGCGTCGATGTATGGAACAAGGTTTTTTATTATAACATTTTCTAAAGGTCCGCTTATTACACCCTTTGCACCAACATTGGCGTTGCAATACCAGCCAATTGGCAATGCCTGTACACTTACAATGATAACCGGCGGCATTATTTGATCCTTAATTGCCTTGTCTATCTCGTTCATAAGCCATTTCCCCTCTCTCTGATTTCCATTTCCCCCATGCAAATAATAAATTACAGGGTAGCTTTTGGAAGTATTTTTGTACTCTTCGGGAAGATAAATCATAAAACTTCCGAAAGTATCTTTTCCTCTTTCAGGAGTTGGATAAAGCTGATATGTTGCAAAAGAAGGGACTTCCTTATTTGGGGATACCCAGGCTGTATCGGGATCAGAATCCTGAATCCTGTTAGGTCTATCCTGGGCAAAGGAATTGTTAAAAATAAAAATCAGACAACAAAAGGACAAAATGGATTTATATCTTATAATTCGTTTCATTTCTTGTATTTTTTTAATCGATAGTTTCTTCCTGGCTCCTGACGAGGACTCTCTTGTTCTGTTTTGCTGTTTATCTTCCTCCAAACCAATTTTTGAATTCCGGAACTCTGGCCTTGCTAACAATGATCTTTTCTGGTACAGGAACCTTAAGATTTAATGAAAGCTTATAATTGAACCAGAAATCTATATCCTTTATGGCTTGTGCTGAAATTATGAATTGTCTGTTGGCACGAAAAAAACTCTTCGGATCGAGCATCTCTTCAAGCTCATCAAGGGTATGATCCATTGTGAATGAATTACCATCAAGTGTAAAGACTTTTACAACACCATGATCAATATATAGAAATGCAATATCATCTGCTTTAAGAGGGTATAGTTTATCTCCTTTTATGGGAACAAGAAAATTGCTTTTGTAAGCTGATGTTTTCATAAAGTCAGAAATCAGATTTCTTAAGTCACTTTCGACCAATGCCGAAGGCCTTGAAAATCTTTTCAACTTATCAAGCGCACGTTTGACTTCAAAAACATCAAGAGGTTTTAAAAGGTAATCGATACTATTTACCCTGAACGCTTTGAGGGCATATTCATCGTATGCTGTTACAAAAATAATGGGGCAATCAACCTTAACCCTCTCAAAAATATCGAAAGCAAAGCCGTCGGCAAGGTGAATATCCAGGAATAACAAATCAGGTTGTTTGTTGTGAAGTAAGTATTCCACAGTTTCTTTAATGCTTTCAAATGTTGCAACAATCTCAACATCGCCGATCTCATACAGGATATTTGTAAGGTTCTGTAATGCAAAAACTTCATCTTCAACTATAATTGCTTTCATTGTGGTTAGGGTTTAGCAGGGGAATACAAACTCTGAATATATTATTGGTTATCGAAATTGATATATCCTCCCCTGTCAGGTAACGATATTGTTTTGAAATATTTACAAGGCCAATTCCTGTACTTATCTCCTTTGATGCTCTTTCGTGAATCTCATTTGTAACTATCAGATTTCGGGCATTGTCGCTTTCAATCCTGATCTTAAGAGGATGGTCTTTTGAGATCTCATTGTGCTTGACAGCATTTTCAAGAAGTGTCTGTATTGCTAAAGGCGGCACCCTGTAATCATTGAGTTTTTCATCAACGATGGTTTCAACTTTTAAATTTGACCCAAATCTGATTTTTAAGAGATTGTAATATGAAAAAGCAACTTCAAGCTCTTCATAAAGATTTTTTGTCTGACTCTCAATACTTGTTAGTGTGTAACGTAACACCAATGACAAATGGCTTATATATTGCTTTGCGTCTTTGGGATTCTGATCAATCAGCTCCCTGAGTGCTGTGAGAGAGTTAAACAGGAAATGGGGACTGATATGATTCTTAAGCGATTCATACTGCCCGTGAAGAATATCATTTTTTAGCTTTTCATTTTCAATCCTGACTGACTGTTTGTCGAATACAGTTTTAATGAAATAGATACCGCTAAGGACAATAATTCCTGTGAACAGATCATGAAAAGTATATACTATATTGAAATTCTTTATGACCGGCTTCCCGTTTATAAAATGTTTAAGCGCAAAAAATGAGTCACTTAAAAGAGTCACTGTGATTACTGTTGTCAGAATGGCTATAATAATAAGCCTGGAGCTTATTTGTCTGGAACTGTTGAAAGGTTTGATTATGTAGAAGTTGACCATAAAGGCACAAAACGCAACCAAAGAACTGACCAGAACCTCAATAAAGGCATTCAGTATGCTTTCCGACTCTCCGGTTTGAATATTCTCATGAGTAAAACCTAATGAAGAAATTATTGTGGCAAAGTGTATTAGTATCCCTAACATAATTGAAAGGATGGCCGCAATTCCGATAAATGTCCAGATTTGTCTGTTTTTCATAATTCAAAGATATATCACAATAACCATTATTTCAAGGTGTTCTGTCATCAAATCAGAATAAAATCTATCCCGTTAACTCTGATATTTTTTATTTACTTAAAAGATCTCTTTTCTTACAAAAATACCGAAGTTGCTTTTGGCTGAAGGATTTGGTCCATATTCATCAAAATCAGCTGCCAGTCCGAACTGAATTCCTTTTACCTCAAGCCCCAGGCGTATCCACTGATAACTCTTAATATTGCCCCCAGAATCAAATAAATGAAGCAACTCAAATCGTGTATACAGTTTAAGACGATCATTTATTTCCGGCTCATATTGAATTATAGTCATTACATCATAGGTTGGTTTACTTTCAATATTAATCCTGGGAGC
>CAIPJU010000215.1 GCA_903865465.1 uncultured Bacteroidota bacterium | reverse complement strand
GTTCGTCCGGCTTGATCCCTGATACTATTTATGTTCTGACTCACAGGGTAAATCTGAAATTGTAAAAGTATCAGGAACAGCTCTCAATATTCGATTTAACCTTTAAAAGTTTGAATATCTGAAAGTAAATTAATAACAAAACAGTATCTCACAGATTGAAGAGTCTGTCTCAAAACGAGACAGACTCTTTAATTTTATTTTAAAATTTTGCCTGCTTTCTCCGGAGCTATAATTAATTATTCAAGCTTCATAACATTCCGACTCATTTGAGTATCTTTCAACCTTCAATGGGGATGTACCTATAATTGTATTTTAATAGAAAAACCAGATTCTGGAATTTCAGTTAATGTAGCCGCCAAACCGGTTCATAAGCTAAAAAAAAAGAGCCTGTTACTTTAGAGATAGGGAAAATAAACCAACCGGTTTTTCATATCTGCGTAAGTAAAATTAATGCTAATGAATATGGTAATATATTTGTAAAAATAATAATTATGAAAAAAGGAAACCAATTCTCTATCGGTATATTAACTCTATTAGGAACTATTTTCCTTCTTGGTAATTGTAAAAAGAAGGATGAAACTTATCATATTATAGAATCATCAGTAACAGATAAGGAAGGGAATAGTTACAGAGCTGTTACCATCGGTTCACAAATATGGATGGCTGAGAATCTGAAGGTTACAAAATATCAAAACGGGGACTTAATAGGCACAACAGATTTTTACAAGAACATTGAAAACGATATTTCCCCAAAATATCAGTGGGTCAATATTGATGGAGCTCATACCGATGAAGCTGGCAATCTCGCCGCTTTTGGAAGACTCTATACCTGGGCTGCAGTCACGGATGAGAGAAAAATATGTCCCCTTGGCTGGCATATTCCTACTCATGACGAGTGGATCCAGTTAAGTGATTATGTGGGGGGAAATGAAATTGCAGGAGGTGAATTGAAGGAGATTGGTTATACACACTGGAATAGTCCCAATACAGCTGCTACGGATAAATATGGATTTTCAGCCCGTGCTGGTGGCACACGTTCTGTTATCGGGGGAAGCGGAAATCTTTTTATGTATGGCGACTGGTGGTCAGCTACAGAATATGAACTCAATCCGGAAAGAGTCTGGTCGGTGATACTAACCGATGACTTTCCGGATATATCCTTTTCCATCTATTTTAAGAACCAGGGCAATAGTGTAAGGTGCCTTAAAGACTAATAGCACCAGACGAATTTTAAAATAATTGAACTGTAAATACTGATTGACATAGTGCTTTTGCCCGGACAGACACCCGTTTTTATGAATAATTACCTTAAGACATTTTTAAATGGATAATAACAGCAATTTCTCCTGGAGCCAGGTAAAGTCTGCTTTCAATTTCACTGTACTTGTTGCTGCCCTTGGTTATTTCGTCGATATGTACGACCTGGTACTTTACGGCATTGTAAGGATTCCGAGCCTGAATTCCCTGGGAGTTACCGGCGAGGGTCTGGTAACTCAGGGGGTATTCCTGCTGAACATGCAGATGGTCGGAATGCTATTGGGTGGAATCATCTGGGGAATTCTGGGTGATAAGAAAGGGAGGCTTTCTGTCCTCTTCGGGTCGATAGCACTTTACTCTGTTGCTAACATTGCCAATGCATTTGTCACCACTGTTCCTGCCTATGCTTTTGCCAGATTTTTTGCGGGTGTGGGCCTTGCCGGTGAACTGGGGGCAGCAATAACTCTGGTAAGCGAAGTCATGAAAAAGGAATCCCGGGGCTATGGAACCACGCTGGTTGCATCCTTAGGCATAATAGGATCAGTAACAGCAGCACTGGTCGGTGGTTTCTTTCCCTGGAAATGGGCATATATTATTGGCGGACTGCTCGGCCTGATACTCCTCATTCTCAGGGCCAGGGTGCTTGAATCCGGAATGTTTTCAACATTGAAAGCCAATAAGTCGGTCAGGAAGGGAGATTTCTTCAGTCTATTCACAAGTCGTTCAAAGTTCCTTAAATATCTCCAGTGCATCCTTATCGGATTGCCAATGTGGTTTGTTGTTGGTATTCTGATCATGTTCTCCCCTGAATTTGCCGTAAAACTCGGAGTCAAAGGCAATGTATCGGCGGCAATGTCGATAATGTTCTGTTATTCCGGTCTGGTTGTTGGGGACCTCATCAGCGGCTTTTCCAGCCAGTATTTTCATTCGAGGAAGAGGATAGTTCTTATCTTCCTTATCCTGGCAGGAATCTTAAGCAGTGTCTACCTGGCCTCTTTCAGCCTTCCGTTGAATCTTTTCTATGCTCTCATTTTCATAATGGGGATAACGATCGGTTACTGGGCAGTTTTTGTAACCATCGCGTCGGAACAGTTCGGCACCAACCTCAGGGCTACAGTAACAACTACCGTTCCCAACTTCGTAAGGGGAGGAGTCGTTCTGCTTACCTTATCTTTTAAAACACTCAAGGGGTCTTATGGTGTTATCACAGCGGCTGCCATGGTAGGAATTGTTACC
>CAIPJU010000214.1 GCA_903865465.1 uncultured Bacteroidota bacterium | reverse complement strand
AGCAGGGCTGGCCCTCCTGATAACAGGCTCATTTATTGGTATATTCATCTCCACTGGGAAAAAGAACAGTAAATCAGTGAACGATTTGAGTCAGTTGAAATCGGAGGTCAATGAGTTGAAACGTACCGTAATGTTTACAATGTTAAAGGATGAATCGTCAAGTTACAGGATCCAGGCAGTAAATTATGCTGATGACATAAAGAATCCGGATGAGAAAGTTATCGGAGTGCTTCTAAGCACACTCAACCACGATAAGAATGTCAATGTCCGCATGGCAGCAGCTTATGCCCTTGCTAAATTTGCCGATCAGAAGATGGTATCAGATTCCCTGGTTCAGTCATTATCACTTCAGGTCGATCCGATTCTGCAGGTGACTCTCATAAATATTCTGGTTGAGAAAAAAGATAAGAGGGCCATTGAACCTATGCAAAGGATCATAAACAACTCAGCCACTCTTAAGGAAGTTAAGGAGGTGGCCGGGAACGGAATAATGACGCTGCTTTAAAAAAATAGAAAAAATTGGATTCAATTATAATAAGCCAGGCCGATTCCGGGTCTGCCAGGCAGGTTTCAAAATCTTAAAACAACTAAAATGAAAACAGTAAAAACCAGCATAATATTTATGCTTTTGATCATTACAACTGGTCTGATATGGGGCCAGGAGTACAAAACAGCTGCACCGAACTCCAAAGAGGGAAAACTGATTCTTAAAAATTTCACTGGAAAGCTGCCAATTACAGGCTATAGCGGATCAGAAATAGTAATCACCTCTGATGCTGAAAACCTCACTCCGCCTGAAAAGGCAAAGGGACTGAAAGCTATTTTCCCTGCAGGTACTGATAATACAGGACTTGGCCTGGATGTCGAAAAAAACGGGAATGAGATAACTATCAATTGCCTGCTGCCTATTGGCAGGGATGAAGAATATCAGATTAAGGTGCCTGAAAACCTGGCAATTGAAATAGAAAGCGGATGTGAGAGGTCGAATGAGATCCAGATTACTGGCATGAAAAACGAGATTGAAATTAAGAACTGCCATGATATTAACCTGAAGAGTGTTACCGGCCCTCTTATTCTCTCAACAATTGCCGGGAATATTGATATCACCTTCAGTACTATTAATCCCGATAAACCTTTTTCAATCAACTCCATCAGCGGTGATATCGACATTACCCTGCCGGCAAAAACATCAGCCAGTCTGGAGCTCAAAACTGTCACTGGTGGTTTCTATTCCGATTTTGACTTTACCGACACTCAGAAGAATCTTAAGAAAGTCGGCGGCAATGAGCTTAACTTTCCGCTTAACGGAGGAGGTTTAAAATTCAGTGTTGTTACAGTAAGCGGCAACATCTATCTCAGGAAGGGAAATTAATTCCCTTCTTTTTTTAAAAACTAAATAACATCATAATATGAAATGGCTTACAATGGTTATTGTAGTCTGGCTTTGTACTGTCTCAATTCAGGCACAGCAGATAATAGAAAGACACTTCAATTATTCGGCGAAGGAAGCTGTAAATCTCATTATTCAGATAGCCGATTCAGTAAATATACACACCTGGGAGAAAAGTGAAGTTTATATCAAAGCCTCGGTTAACGTCAATGATAATAAGGATAATGCGGCTTATGTCACCTCCTTTGATGAGGCTGGTAAATCGGTGGTGGTAAATGCAAAATTCAAGGATGATTATTTCAAAGGGAAGAAGAATTGCTGCAACCAGACTGCTATTTTCTGGCAGGTTTATCTTCCTGCGAATGCTCTGTTCGGTGTGGAATCAATTAATGCAAATATTACCATTAGAGGAGAGACCGGTGAGATGAAGGTGAAGACCATAAGCGGCTTTATCGATCTGTCGGCAAACGCAGGAAGAAATGCGGACATTGATTTTTCTACTATTTCAGGGAGAATCTATTCTGATCAGACCCTTGTATCAGAGAAACGAACCACAGCTCTTCCTGTAAAAATCATGGGAAAGCTGAACAGTGGCGGCACTCTAATTAAGCTTGAGACTATAAGCGGCGATATATTTTTCAGGAAATCAGAATAAAGGCAGATTATCAGCATCTCAATAAAGTCATGGAAACGGGATTCTTTAAAATTACACTGCGAGGTATCATTCATAACAGGCTGATATCATTTATAACTATTGCAGGATTGGCTATTGGTCTGGCAGGCAGCGTATTCATTGGTTTGTGGGTATCGGATGAACTTGGTTTCGACAGCTTCAACAGATTCGGAGAGCGTCTTTACAGGGTTGAAGAGGATCAGTTGTATGATAACGGAGTGTATCATGTTCAGGTTACTCCATGGCCTGCCGGACCTGTATGGAAAGACAAGATCCCCGAAATTGAAAACAGTTGCCGGGCAGCCTTTACCGGCAGCCTCATCCTAAGAAGTGAGCTGAAAGTCTTTAATGAGGAAAAAGTTATGGCTGTCGACAGCTCATTCCTGAATATGTTTACCTATCCTCTTGTCAGCGGCGACAAGAGGACTGTACTTCGCGAGCCCGGTTCAATAGTGATTAGCGTTGATATGGCAAAGAAATATTTTGGAAGTTTAGATGTAATCGGGAAGAGTATTGAAGTAAACAACTCCGATGTTTTCCAGGTAACAGGAATAATGAAGAAAATGCCATCGAACAGCTCCTTCGATGCCGACTTCCTGATCCCTTTTGATTACATGAAAAAATCGCGCTGGTACTCTGAAAGCTGGTCGAACAATTCAATCAGCACCTATGTTCTGCTTGCCAGGGGTAGCATTCAGGATACAATTAACAGGAAGATCACTGCTGTTGTCAGGGAAAATAGTCCCGGGACAAAAACAAAGTTTGTGATCTTCCCGTTTTTGAAGATTCATTTGCACAGCTCCGGCGGTTTCGGACATTCATCGGGCGCAATGCTTAATGTCTGGATATTTACCTTTGTGGCGCTCCTGATGCTGTTTATTGCCTGTATTAATTTCATGAATATCAATACTGCGCGATCGGCTTTCAGGGCAAAGGAGACGGGTCTGAGGAAGCTCAATGGTGCCGGCCGTCCGGCCCTTATGTTCCAGTTTTTCGGAGAATCACTTTTCTATTCCTTTATTGCACTTCTTCTTGCAATGGTCCTGGTATTATTATTCCTGAATCCGTTTAACAGCTTGACTGGCAAAGTTTTTGAAATTTCTGATATATTCCGGCCTGTTTTTATTATAAACGTTCTGGTTTGTACAATTATTACAGGCCTTCTGGCTGGTACCTATCCTGCAATTGTGCTCTCCTCATTCAAACCCGTCGATGTATTAAAGGATGGTATAACCGGGGGATCCAAAGGGGTGATATTCAGAAAAATCACGGTAATTATTCAATTTAGTATCAGCATAGTTTTGATATTATTTACGATCGTGACTTACCTTCAGCTTAAATTCGTCCTTGGCAGGTCGCTGGGATTTGAAAAGGAAAACCTAATTTATGTTCAGATCAGGGGTGACCTGGCTGAGCTCTACCCAGTGATAAAGGAAGAATTTTTAAAAAACCCTTCAGTTGCATCAGTCACAGCATCTACAAACCCGCCTCATGATATCGGGAGCAATGCCGACAATATCTGGTGGGAGGGGAAATCGCCTGAAGTGAAAACGCTTGTAAGTATGGCGGGGATCGATTTCGATTATGTAGAGACTATGGGAATAGGTATGAAATCGGGCCGTTCATTTTCGAGGTCCTATTCGATCGATATTCCTCATGATACTATCGGTACCTTGCTGATAAATGAACAACTTGAGAAAATGATGGGTACGGATAATGCAGTAGGAAAGATTCTGAAGTTTGGAAATACAAGGGGTCAGATTGTTGGAGTAATGAAGGATTTCAACTATCAGTCGCTTCATTCAAAAGTAGATCCCCTGGCATTGTGGATATGGCCGGCGAAATACCTGGGCTTCATCTATATCCGTATAAAACCAGGTAATCTGCATGAATCGGTTTCATCCCTCGAAAAAGCATGGACCAGGGTGGTTCAAAAGTATCCTTTTGATTATTATTTTCTCGATCAGGAAATTGATAAGATGTACCGGATAGAACAAAGAACAGGAAGCCTTCTGCAGTACTTTTCAGCACTGTCGTTAATGATTGCCTGTATCGGACTCTTCGGGCTTGCAATGTTCACTGTGGAGAAGAGACGGAGAGAATTTGGTATCAGGAAAGTCCTTGGCGCTTCTCTCTTTTCAATCTTTTCACTGATATCAAATGAGTTTGTGCCTCTGCTTCTGATTGCATCCGGAATAACGCTTCCGCTTTCATACTTCTTCCTTAAAAAATATCTGTCGAACTGGGCATATCCTGTTCACCCTGGTATCTGGATTTTCGTACTGACTTTCATTATTGTTCTTTTAGTGGCAGCTGTGGCAATATGTTACCAGATCATTACGGCAATAAACGAGAACCCTGCAAGAAGTATTAAATATGAATAGAGAGGCATAAGCTACACCTGATTCATCTTACCTGTGTCAGCAAAGTGAATATTTGAAATTAATCCGGATTATATCTATCCTGACGCATGATTTTTCGTTTATAAAAAATTTAATTAATATATTGAAAATAAATGCAATAATCCTTTATTTAGGCGTATATTTGTCTTTTAATAATTTATTATGAATAAAGGAACAGTTAAATTTTTTGATACGGGAAGAGGGTATGGATTCATTCTGGATTCAGAGACAGGCGAAGAGTATTTTGT
>CAIPJU010000213.1 GCA_903865465.1 uncultured Bacteroidota bacterium | reverse complement strand
TAATTTTTTTGTGGTTATTTTCACCACCACAAAAATAAAATAAAGTTTCTAATATCAAAACTTAAATGTTTCGTATTTATAAACATATTTGTAAATGTATTCTTTTTAGCTACTTTTGTGTTATGAGTTTAGCAGATAACATAAAGAACATCAGGGAAGAGAAGAACCTCAAACAGATTGAGGTAGCTACCCATATCGGCGTTGATAAATCGGCTTACAGCAAGATTGAAAAAGGATTAAGATCCTTAACAGTGGACGAGCTCCAGAAGATGGCAGGTCTTTTTGATATGACCACTGACCAGATTATTAACTTTGATGGTAAGATACCTAAGGAGGTTGTCCTGGAAGATAAAACGGCCGTAGAGCAAATGAAGCTCATTCAGCAGCTTGATGATGAAGACAAGCAGACTATCCTACGGCTTATTGATAAGATGCTTACCAATAAGAAGTTTAAGGATTTTTTTCAGAAAAATGTGGCGACATTATAAAAAACGCCCGTTCATTTCGGTTCCAGCTGACAAAACTTAACTTAGTGAATGATTTGATTGATCTACTTATTAGTAGCTGATGAAAGATACTGGAACAAATAAAAACCAAAATCAGGGTCTTTTGTTGATTCTGGTTTGACTTTGTCTACATATGTTTGCAACTGATTATTACCAGTTGGCTTAAAATATCATAAAAAATCACACTAAGGTTAGTAACACATCATAGATAGAAAGATAGAACTAAAGTTTACTTATTAACCAAGTTCCTCCTACTTCTTGTCTTTCTGCTTCTGAGTCATTTTCTAGACCCATTATTTCACTCAAAGTATTATCCCTTTCTAACATATGATTTAATCCTACTACTCTTGGTATTTCTTCTCGTTCATGTTCGCCACCACATAAAAACTGCCACTCTTCATTTTCTTTACATACCAAAAGAATAGGGCGGGTATTCTCAAAAATATGAGAACATACATAAACAGGTATTTCTGCCATTATGTTATTGTTTATTTTTTCTTTTTTGAGGATGAATAATCTTCTGCATTCTTTGCGCCTTTTTCTCTGTTACAATCTCTACATGAAGCAGCTAGATTATCTTCAGTTGTAGACCCTCCATTTGCGTATGAGGTCTTATGGTCTGCTTCGTAAGAGTTTCCGCTTCCTGCTTCAGGTTCCAATTCTGTACCACAGTACTCACATCTGGGAGTTCCATTTTCGTCTTTGCTTTTTTCTAATCCCTTTTCTCTATCCTTTTTAGAAAACTTTCTTTTATCAGTGTTTTTTTCCTCCCCATAATTATATCCAGCAGCTGCATTTTTAGAAGCATTTGCCATCAGAATAGCTCCACCAACAGCCGTGGTCGCTCCAGCTCCTGCGACAACAAGGGCACCAGCTGCTTCAGGAACTCCAACAACAGCACCTACACCTGAGAGAGAGACGGCCCCTCCTGCTGCTGCTGCAGTCAATCCGGCTGCTGCAGCTGTCCCGCCTCCGGCAGTCATAAGTGCTCCAACTCCCATTGCTGCCATGTCTGCATTTCCAAGAGCTTGGTTGTAATCGTTAGCATCATTAACGACGTTACCTACTACTGATCGTACTGCATAGCTTACAGCTGGATTTGTTAAGTTTGTTAAGGTTCCTACTGCTGCCCCTATAATTTTGTCCAATAATCCCATTCCATCGGGATCAATAAATCTAATTGGATTATCAACTCCATAATTATAAGGGCTCCATCTCCTGTATTTTTCAGCCAGCGGATCAACAGTTGTCCACCTCCCAATTTGTGGATCGTACATCCTTGCCCCGTAATCTTAATAATCGCTTTTTAAGACCAGATTTACAGTTGCTTAACTATTCAAAAGGAGTGTTTTCAAAGAACTTTTTACCTTAGAATCGATGTAAAACCAGTGTTCAAGACTGTTTTCTATGGTGAAAATAACGATTTTTCAGTGAAACTATCAGCATCTTATCTGAAATGATTACACTAAAGCCACAAAAACAATCCAGAAATCTAAATATGGTATATGTTAGGTTGTTAGAGCGAATCAATCAGTATTGCACATAGTATTCAGTCCCTTTAGTCTTATGAATCGTATCTGAGGAGTTTTAATTTTTATAAGTCAGATTCTGAAGGAGGCCCTTGAGCTTAATTATGCTTTCAGAAGCGGTTTTCCAAACAATATCGATATCCACATCAATGTAATCATGTATGAGTATATCTCTCATCCCAGCCATATCAGACCATGGAACTTGCGGATTTAAGTTTCGTAACTCTTTTGATATCCTTTTAGTGGCTTCCCCAATAATTTCCAACTGCCGGACAACAGCATCCTGGGTCATAAAATCATCTGAAAAGGATTGATGATCTTTTCCGCTTAAGTAGGCTTCAATTCTATCTATGCTCAGAAGAATATGCTCAATATAGATTTTGTCATCTTTCATTCAAAGATGATTTTAAGATCATTATAGATATATTTCTTTAATCTTTCATTCTTAACAGAGGACTCAGTTACCAGATCAACATCCTTCCCTAATATCTGAGATAGTTCCCGGTGAATTTTTGCAAGGTCCAGCAATGATAAAGTCTCTTTAAATTTCACGAGTATATCAATATCACTATTGGGCGTCTCTTCCCTCCTGGCATAAGAACCAAAAATTCCAATTCTCTCAGGACAATACGGTCTTAAGTAATTTATGATATTGATATTTATTTCACTGCGCTGCATAACAATACAAATATAGGATATTTTAGCAAGTCCAGTGAAGACGATAATTTGAAGATTCTTTGTCTGGTTGATAAAATGATTACAAACAAAAAGCATTAAGAGTTCTTATAGAAAAACGTTACTGCTAATCTATAAGCAAAACACCGGTCGCCCAGGTTCTGTTTATTTTGTGTTGCAATATATTTTTCCAATTTTACCTTAGAAATTGCACTTCTATTAACTATCGTTGCAAAGTATCCACACGTGCTACAATGGCATCTTTGCCATAATCCGTAAAGTAAGCTCGCTCTTTCTTGGTTTTCAACAGAGAAAAGCGGTTTTCTTTAGAGATGCTGTATTCGTTGCAAATTTCAGTCGCGTAGTAGTTATCAAGATTTGTTGTATCCTCCATTTTATTATGGTAAGATCTAGTTGAAATGTGTAAGTCAGGACTTCTCTTTCCATATTTGTTATAATAGCCGACTTTATTCCCTGCAAATGTCAAAGTGTCCAGTATATTTCCTTTGAAATCGAATAAATTCAACTTTAACCAAAATTCATTCTTATCATAATTGCTTTGTCTTAAAACTGTCAAGTAGCAATTTTTTAATTTCCTCTTATAGATAGCAAAATAATTAATTTGTGGGTCGATGGAATACTTACTCTTTACATATTCTAATTCATTCTTTTTAATCGTTCTTAAAAGGGGATTTTGCACAAGCAAGGTTTTCTCAGGTTTTATTAACCATGTTGAATCACTATATTTATGTAAATCATTAAATCCAATAATACTATAAGGTAGATTAAGAGAATCAAATTCACCTAAGAACTCCGTAAATCTTCTATCACCTTCCTTTGGTGTATCATTCGAATGTTTGGATAAACAGCTTGCAAAAAAGAGTAGACAAGCAAAAATCAGGATCTTTCTCATTATAAATTTAT
>CAIPJU010000212.1 GCA_903865465.1 uncultured Bacteroidota bacterium | reverse complement strand
TGATATTCCTGATATTCCTGCTTTTTATATTCCCGGCAAGCCTCGATTTCAAGGCAAAAAAAGTCTCTTCAATAGTCCGCGAAAGAATAAAAATATATTTATACGCAAGTGAAATTATCATCAGGAACGTATCGGAGACGCCGATTATTTTAAAGGACTTTATAATTGATGAAAAGGGTGTCGTAAAAACAATAAGCAAAGAAAAGGAGACTGAATTCAGAACTCTCAGAAAAACAAGCAGTACCACCTGAAATCCCTCTGCAGTAAATCCAATTTCAGCGGGGATGGTGTAAATCCAGAAATGGAATGGTTTATCGAACGCAAAGAGTGTAAAAATGATTTTTCCATTGGTAACTACATTGAGAGCAGCCGGTAAAACTACCAGAAAGCCAAAAAAAAATGCCACGAAAAATACTCTCCTGTAAACCTGAAAAATATTTAACCTGGAAATGAAGTATAATAAGAAAATAAAGGCAGAAGCAAGTAATTGTGATACAGGTTTACTTGCAAAGCTGATTATTATTACAAAGTAGATCAGCGAAAGAAGCTTGACATGGGGATTAATCTTCTGGATTAATTTCTCTTTTAGGGTATTATCCGCCTGCAGATAGATAGATTTTATTGCCGCGGCTGAATTTAGCAGGGTCTTATCGAGAAAGGAGAGGCTTGCCCTTCCTGCCTTAATATGTTCAATATGAGACTGTTCGCTTTGCAGCAAATATGCAGGAACTCTATTTGCCACTCTTGATAATTAATTTGGAGATTAATAGCATGACAATGTATGTAACAGTCGCCCCTGTAATACCGCAGACAATATAAAACCCTGACTGATGCACAACCGATGGATTCCCGTCAGGGAGCGTATAACCGTCGAGAGGTGCTGACCATAATTCCGAATATTTTGCCAGCCCCTGTGGTACATAGCCTAGTAGCTCCTTTAAAGTCCTGGCTGACCATTCACCCCATGCATTTCCTGCATCAAAGTAAAGAGGCAGTAAAATACCTGTCGGTGTCAGCAGGCATAGAACAAGAAGTGTAATAAGAATTTTTTTCTGAAGTTTATCGGGTTTCATTTTCACCGCCTTTCCTGAATGCGTGAATTAATCCTGGTTCATTCTTCCAAAAATAGTTAATGATTAATGCTGTTATAATTCCTTCAACAATTCCAAAGAGCAAAAGATGCTCTATTGCCATGGCCGGAATTGCTATGCGAAGGTTGTAAGGACAATAGAGGGCTTTCCCATCAGCAGTTGATGCTATCAGAGGTTGTATTCCAAATTCAACTGCTGTGAGAACTGCCGTTAATACCAGACTAAGGTATCCTGAAAAAAATGCAGCTAAAGAGACTCTTCGTTTTCCAAAAGGGAACCTGCAAAACAATTTGAAAATATAATATGCAACAAAAGGCATAAATACAGCCATGTTAAAGCAGTTTGCACCAATTGCGGTAATTCCGCCATCGCCAAAAATAAAGGCCTGTATTATCAGCGCTACCGAAACGGCAATTGTAGATGCCCAGGGGCTAAAGAGAATAGCTATAATGGCAGAGCCTACTGCGTGACCGGTAGTCCCGCCGGGAATGGGAAGATTAAACATCATAAGAATAAATGAAAAAGCAGCTGCCATTCCCAGATAGGGGATTTCACGGGCAGAAACCTCCTCTTTTACCTTTTTTACTGCTACCGAAGCAGCCACTACAAATACTCCGATGAGGGGAAGATAGGTTTGCGGACTGAGATATCCATCAGGAATATGCATATGGTTTCCTTAATTAAGATTATTATTCTGTCCGGCTCATTACCAGTTTACCATGAATGATCCCTTTTGTGCCTATTAATTTATCAGATAATTCTGTCAGCCTGTTGGCAGTTCCCTTGACAGCTATTATCTCAAGGCAGTTGTCGTGGCTTAAATGAAAATGCTGGGAAGAGAGTATAACATCAAAGTACTCGTGTTGAATATCATTGGATTTCGTGGTGACATCACTTTTGTGATGGTCGTAGAGCATCACTATTGCACCAGCGACTATCTGATTACATTGCCATTTTTTCTCAACCAGATTACGTTCAACCAGATGCCTGATTGCCTGGGAACGGTTGGGCAAGCTATTTTCAATTACAAAACTGTCG
>CAIPJU010000211.1 GCA_903865465.1 uncultured Bacteroidota bacterium | reverse complement strand
CTCAGGAACAAGAGCAAAAAAATAGTCAGCGAAGCAGAAGCCGAAGCTGAGGTGATCAGGAAAGAGAAGATCCTTCAGGCCAAAGAGAAATTTCTCCAGCTTAAAACAGAGCATGAAAAGGTAATAAACGAAAAAAACAGCAGGATAGGGCAGGCAGAAGGAAGGATAAAACAGAAAGAGCTTACTCTTTCGCAAAAAATAGAAGAAGTTCAGCGTAAGAAAAATGAAATTGACTCTATAAGGGACAACCTTACTGGTCAGATTGAACTTGTAGAAAAGAAGACTGAAGAACTTGCTAAATTCCATAAGCAGCAGGTCGAACAACTTGAGACCATATCAGGTCTTTCGGCTGAAGAAGCTAAAAACCACCTGATAGAATCACTCAGGGAAGAGGCCAAGACAGGCGCAATGTCTTACATAAATGAGATCCTCGATGAGGCAAAAATGACTGCCAATAAAGAGGCTAAAAGGATTGTTGTACAGACAATTCAAAGAGTTGCCGCTGAGAATGCCATTGAAAATGCAGTTACCGTTTTCCATATCGAATCTGATGAAATAAAGGGTCGAATTATCGGACGTGAAGGTCGTAATATAAGGGCCCTCGAGGCAGCCACAGGCGTAGAGATTATTGTTGATGATACTCCTGAAGCAATTGTTCTTTCTGCTTTTGATCCTGTACGAAGGGAAGTGGCACGACTTGCACTTCATCAGCTGGTAACTGATGGCAGGATACATCCTGCAAGAATTGAGGAGATGGTCGAAAAAACCAGGAAACAGGTTGAAGAAGAGATTTTGGAGGTTGGAAAGAGAACAACCATCGACCTTGGAATTCATGGCTTACACCCCGAACTTATAAGGATGATCGGCAAAATGAAATACCGTTCATCGTATGGACAAAACCTCCTGATGCACTCCCGCGAGGTTGCTAACCTCTGTTCCATTATGGCTGCAGAACTGGGTCTTAATTCCAAACTTGCCAAACGGGCTGGCCTGCTTCACGATATAGGAAAAGTTCCAGATGATGAGCCGGAATTGCCGCATGCAATACTGGGTATGAAGCTTGCTGAGAAATTCAAGGAAAAACCTGAGGTCTGCAACGCAATAGGATCGCATCATGACGAGACTGAGATGACGACTCTCATTGCTCCAATCGTTCAGGTATGTGACGCAATTTCAGGAGCACGTCCCGGTGCTCGCCGCGAAGTAGTGGAATCTTATATCAAGAGATTGAAAGAACTTGAATCTCTGGCTCTGCAGTACCCGGGTGTTATGAAAACATATGCCATTCAGGCAGGCAGGGAATTGAGGGTAATTGTCGGAGCTGAAAAGGTGACTGATAAAGAGGCTGAAGGACTTTCATTTGAAATCGCAAGAAAGATTCAGAATGAAATGACTTATCCAGGCCAGATAAAAATTACAGTGATCAGGGAGACCCGGGCAGTGAATTACGCCAAATAGGATTAAAATATTTATATGGTTTTTAATATAGGAAATTGACCT
>CAIPJU010000210.1 GCA_903865465.1 uncultured Bacteroidota bacterium | reverse complement strand
GGCTCTCAATTGTCTTTCTTCCGGTGAAATGAAATTCCTTCGCTCCGGTTGACCTGGCAATCATTTCAATATTCAACATATTAATCCCGCTTCCCGGCATAATTATGATATTGTCATCTGCTTTTAGTACAAGCTGCCTTATTAGTTCAACTCCATCCTCTGCCTTGTTTTGCTGCCCTGAGGTGAGAATTCTCTTTGCCCCGGCTCCGATGATATCCGAAAGAGCCTGAAAAGGATCCGATGCCATGTCAAATGCCCTGTGAAAAGTAAGCTCCATCGGATTGGCAAGTTCAACCAGCGATGCTGTTCTTTCTGAATCTACCGATCCGTCACTCTTCAGCAATCCAATTACTACGCCATCAACACCATAATTGCGGCAGATCTCAATATCCTTTTTCATAATATCGAATTCAGGGTCGCTGTAGAGAAAATCCCCGCCCCTTGGTCGGATGATAACGTTCAGTCCGATTGAAAGGTTTTTTCTTGCTGCTGCAATAGTTCCAAACGAAGGAGTTGTTCCTCCATCAGGGAGATTATCGCATAACTCCACACGACTGGCACCGGCATTCTGTGCTATGATGGCTGATTCAACAGTGTCAACACAAACTTCAACTTCAAATTTCATTTAGTTAATATATTGATTATTAATATTATAAATCAACTTTTGAAAATTTCCGGATTAAATGTCCCATCTCATCAGTGATTTTGATTAAACATTCCTTCAGAGTTTTCGTCTCACAAATTTAAAAAGTAATATTTTTTTTCTATAATTGTGCATAATATAACTTATAAAACTATGAAACCAACTCTATTAGTTCTTGCGGCAGGAATGGGAACCCGCTACGGCGGCAATAAGCAACTCGATCAGGTGGGCCCTTCAGGTGAAACAATAATCGACTATTCAATTTATGATGCTATTCGTGCAGGTTTTGGCAAAATTGTTTTTGTCATCCGGCGCGATATTGAAGAACAGGTTAAGGAACGGTTCGTGGAAAGACTCAAAGGTAAAATTGAGGTTGATTATGTATTCCAGGAGATTACAAATCTTCCGGAAGGAGTGAAAGTTTCACCAGAAAGAACAAAACCATGGGGTACGAGTCATGCAATACTTGTTACGGAAAAGGCCATTAAGGAACCATTTGGCGTTATCAATGCCGACGATTACTATGGAGTTGAATCATTTAAAGTGCTCTACGACTTCCTGATGAACGACAAGGATCCCAATTGCTACACTATTATTGGTTACAAGCTCAGTAACACCCTGTCGGAACATGGCCATGTAAACCGTGGTGTATGCGGTGTTGAAAATGGCCTTCTTAAGAATATCGTTGAGACAAGGCAGATTGAAAAGACTGCTACCGGTGCTAAGGCTCCCGGACAGGATGGAAAAGATTTAATTTTCACAGGTGATGAGGTGGTATCCATGAACCTCTGGGGATTCAAACCATCATGCTACTCTTTCCTTGGAACTGAGTTCAGAAATTTCATCGACAAAAGCGGAATGGACCCTAAGTCAGAACTGGATATTCCAACTTCAATTGATAAGTTCGTCAAAAACGGTGAGATTACTATTAAAATACTCATGAGCAACGACAGGTGGTTCGGTGTAACCTACCGTGAAGATAAGCCTTTCGTGGTTGAAAGTATTGATAAAATGATTAAGGCAGGGACTTATCCTGAGAAGCTGTATTAGAGCATTATTACACAATAGGGAGGCTGTTTGAAACAGCCTCTTTTTTTTGCTACCGGTTTTTGATTACCACGTAAAATTGTATCTGAAATAGCTGACATTGTCCCTGTTGTCGCTGACCTTCAAGATGAGAGTATGCTTTGACTTGCGGTTTATTCTCTCCTGATCGAATTTATAAATAAGCATATTATTTTTCAGGTCAAATTCGAAGAGGGCCCATTTATCATCGATAAGCGGTTCATAGGATTTAATTCCCGAGAAATCATCAGCTACCCTGATTGTCATCTCCTTCAGACCTGTATAATTATTATTCTTTGGTGCACTGATTCCGGAGACTGAAGGAGGGATTGTATCAATTCCTATATAAAAATTACCGAAGTTCAGAAGGTCAGCAGTAAGATTGCCTTCTGACCAGGTGCTGTTCACAGGATGTTTAAGCTGGTCATCGCCAACCATTACCAGCAGCATTTTTGACTCCTTTCCCGAAGGAATAATCTGCGGCTTTATCGAAAGAGTATAAGCCTTATGAACAGGCGTATACCTGTTATGTACACAGTGAAGGTCCGATAGCATATGTCCGGTGCGGGGTACTGAATGATATTC
>CAIPJU010000209.1 GCA_903865465.1 uncultured Bacteroidota bacterium | reverse complement strand
TCCCTTATTCTGTCAACAGCCGATGAATATAGTGTAAGGCCGATTATAAAAAATCCGCTTATAACAGCAAAAATAACCAGCGAACCGATACTTGTTCCAATGTTTGAAGATATGGTTATATAGCTAACCGTTGTTTTTCTTAGTTTCTCAGCATTCCAGGCTTTAATACCATATACCGACCTGTTAATGTTATTGACAACGGCATCAACAGCATAGCCAGGTTTGACCTGAATGGCTATTGTACTTACTTTCGATTCGGGGAATGAGGTATAATAACGTGCCTTCGATAGTGTTGTATAGAAAAATGACCCTGCAAAACCCCTTGCATTTTTTGTCTGCAGCTTAATAGTAGCACTTTTGCCGTTGATCTCAACTCTTGTACCTGGTTTTACAGGGTAATCGAATACCGACTGGTCGTAAAACTCAGCTGACACTGCTTCATCATCATTAAGCGAACGAAGGTCTCCTTCGTTAATGGATTCTTGTTTCGGGCCTGCAATAAACAGAGGTGATTCGCTGCCAATAATGAGCACAGGTGCAAGTTTTCCATTCTCAAATTTGACAGAGGCCCCGGAAACTACTATTGGATAAGTATTCATGACCCCCGTTATGCTCCTCAGTTCCCTTACAAGACTCTCATTAAGTTTAGGAAGTTCATTGGCATTCCTTGTAATATTATCGACAACCCAGATCTGGCCGATATCCTGCCTCGAGTTACTGACCAGGCCACCCATTAATCCGGTCAGAAAACTTAGTACACCTATCTGCTGACCAATCAGGAAGATACTGACAACTATACCGATGACAACGCCAATGCTTTTTACCTTGTCATACCTTATGAACCTGTAAGCAGTTGCAATCATAATGGTCTCTTTTTAAGTTTAATCACAGATTCAACCTTTGAGTTCAGGATAAGCCCGTTTTCTCCTTCAAGCTTTATTCTTACTTCTCTTACTAGTCTGTCTTCCTGCTCATTTGATTTTTGTGAGAATAGCGATTTCTTTTTGAGGTAGGGGGAAAGGAAGATGACTTTTCCCTTTGCACCAACCGAATCACTGCCTACAAATCGGATATCGGCATCGAGGCCTTTCATTAGCCTTGCTGCAAAAAGCTCATCAACTTCAGTTCTCACTGTCATTGGTCCGGTAGGGGCCACCTCTGCATATTTTTCAAACTGGTTTACTGCACTCCCTTTCTCAATATGCATATCGAGAATAAGACCCTCATAAGGTGAGCGCAATATCTTTTTTGCTGCTTCGGCTTCAGCATATCTAACCTGTTCAGCCAGCTCCGTCAATCTGTTTCCAGAAAGTTTTACCATGGCGCTGTCCTTATTCACTGTAAGATAAAGTGTTGTAACCTCTGTCTCCAGGTCATCGAGAGTCTGTTTTGTCTCGGCTCCCTTAAATGCAAGAATTCTTACAGATTCCAGCAGTTTTTTCTTATTGGAGAGCCTTGCTTCTGACTCCCGCAGGTTAAGTTTATCAATCTCCTCCTGTGATTTCTGCGCTTTGTATTGGCTTCTTAATTGGGATACCTTAATAAGTTCAAGATCATCATCCAGTCTCACCAAAGGCTCTTCTTTTTTGATACTGTCTCCGTCATTCCTGTAAATCTCCTTAACTATACCGCCAGTTGCAGCTGCAAGACTGATTATCTCTTTTTCAGGTTCTACCTTGCCTACCCCGACAACTTCGTATACCTCAACTATTGAACTGTTAACCATGTTCGATGCAGTGCCGGATTTCTCTTTATTTTCCTTACTTCCGCTACAACCTGCAATAACAAAAGGTATAATAAACAGGTAAATTTTTTTATTCATTGGTTTAGTATTAAAATTCTGATTATTGGTTTTTTGATTTCTAATTATGAAATAGCTCATCAACTGAGGGTTTGTCTGAGGCAAATCCGTTGTTCACATAAATGATCCTGTCGCCAAAGGGTTTAAGTCTGAGGTCGTGAGTTACTACAATAACAGATTTTCCTGAATCTGAAAGCATTTTAAGTTCTTCCATTACTATTCCAACGCTTCTGATATCGAGTGATGCAGTTGGTTCATCGCAGAGCATTACCGATGGATTGGTAACAAGCGCTCTTGCAATAGCAACTCTTTGCTGCTCACCCCCACTAAGGTTTTTAGGCAGGCTCTTCACCCTGCTTTCCATATTTACCTTTTTAAGCGCTTCCTCAGACTTAAGCTTTGCTTCCTTTTTACCGGTTCCTGAAAGCCTGAGAGGATGCATAACATTCTCCAGGACATTTAGCGGAGCAAGAAGGTTGAAGCTCTGAAAGACAAAACCGATCTTTTTCAGTCTCACTTTGGCCAGTTCCTTATCATTCAGATTATTCACAAGAAGGTTATCAATATAAACTTCGCCTGTGGTTGGGAAAATCACACATCCCATCAGAGAAAGGAGAGTAGTTTTACCTGAACCTGACGGTCCGATTATAAGGGTAAGCTCCTTCTTCATAAAATCTAAAGTTGTCGGCTGAAGTGCAGTAAAAACAGTGTCGCCTGTTTTATATTCTTTACTTGCTCCCCTTATACTGGCTGCTATTTCCATATATATTTTTACTATTACGGTTGTTAAACAACTAATATTTATATATGTTCATTTAAATGAAACATAAAAAGAACATAATAAAATTCTTATGAATAGATTAACAAATTACAAAACAGATTAACAAATTATAAATCAAAGATATAGTATATGTATATAGCTAATAATGATATTCTATTACTTTTAATGACTCAAATAATATACATTTATGTGAACATAATACTTTCAAGGATGTTTAATGTTCAAATATTAATTAACAGTTTAAAATGAAAAGATTATGAAAACACAAAAATTAACTTTAGTACTAATAGCACTTTTGGGGATTTTTGTCCTGGCAGGGTGTGAAAAAAAAGACGAAACCCCAATGCCCACACAGAACATCGTCCAACTTGCTCAGGCTGAGCCAACACTTAGCTCACTTGTTACAGCTCTTACCAAATTTCCGGATTTAGTGGCAACATTAAGTGGATCAAGCAAATTTACAGTGTTTGCCCCTACTAATGATGCATTTACGGCCCTTCTTGCTACCATTGGACAAACCAACATTAACGATGTACCTGAACCGGTTCTCAAATCTTTGCTTCAGTATCACGTTGTAACTTCCGGCGAAGTTCTTTCAACTCAGTTAACAGCTGGTAACGTTGAAACTGCCAATATGGAAAATATTGCTGTAACTACATCCGGAGGGATTCGATTGAATGGATCTGCAAAAGTACTAACTGCTGATGTTAAAGCCAAAAATGGTGTTGTACACATAATAGATCAGGTTTTAGTACCTGCATCTATCGGACGTTTTGTTAATACAGTCGTAGAACCTGCTTACTTCAATAAAAACTTTACAACACTTATCGCAGCTGTAACAGCTGCAAGTCCTTCAATTCTGGACGCCTTACTTAGTCCCTCAAAGAAAACACTTTTTGCACCGACTAATGACGCTTTTACGGCTGCAGGTATAACAACATTACCTGATCGTGCAACTCTGGATGCTGTTCTGACTTATCATGTAATTGGCAGCCAGGTCATGGCCAATCAGCTCCCCTCCAATACCGCTCCTTCAAATAGTGCCATTACTACATTAGGAGGTGTGTTCTATCTGAGTAACCGTGGTTCAAATGGTGTATTTATCAATGGGCGTACACGTGTTACTGCTACAGACATACTGGCTGATAATGGAGTTGTTCACGTTATCGACAGAACGTTATTGCCTCCTTCTAAAACAATCGCTCAGATAGCTACAGCACTTTCCACAGCTTCGTCAGGTAAGGAATTTACAGAACTCGTTGCTGCCCTGACGAGAGTTCCGGCATTGCTCGATGCTGCTTCAGCACCCTCTTCTAACCTTACTGTACTTGCACCAACCGATGCTGCTTTCAGTGCCTTATACACAGCATTGGGTGTATCAGGGATTAATGATATAGATATCAATACATTAACAGCAGTGTTGAAGCATCACATTATTTCTTCGCCAACGACCGAAACAGGAAGGGTATTTTCAAGCGATCTGATTACCGGAAGTGTACCCACCCTCAATGGTAATATAAGCATCAGCGCCACTGCAGGTACAGTTACTTCCGGCAACGGAACTGTGGCCAATATCAGCACAAATGCAGCTCTGGTTAATGTTTTGGGGACTAACGGGGTAATTCATACGATAAATAAGGTTCTTTTGCCCTGAAGAAATTAATATATTCTAATATGGAAGATCTGCAGTCGAATGACTGCAGATCTTTTTTCTAAGCCAGCCTTAATTCTATTTTATAATTTCTATATTTATCAACAGAATTCCTTTGCGGATGAGACATTACACCTTGAATGAGCTTGAAAAACTGACTGGTATACTGGCTGCTACCATAAGAGTCTGGGAGAGGAGATATAATATCCTCAAACCTAAGCGTACATACACAAACAGAAGGTGGTATGATGATGATGATCTAAGGCGATTAATAAACATCTCCCTCATCTATCATAGTGGCATGAAGATATCAAAAATTGCCAGGTGTTCCGAATCTGAACTGGAAGAAAAGGCAGATTTCCTGACAAGTGATTCTGTAAGCTCTGATACACATGTCAACTCGTTAATTGTTGCTATGCTCTCTTTTAATGGTAACGCTGTTAATGAAATTCTCTTAAGGTCAATCATAAACAGTGGTTTTGAGGAAACCTTTTCCAATGTCGTATTCCCTTTTCTAAGAAGAGTTGGCATCATGTGGCATACCGGTTCTGTAAATACGGGTGCAGAGCATTTTATAACAAATATTTTCCGTGGAAGACTAATTTCAGCCATCGATTCCCTGCCACCGGCTAACGATCCGACGAGAAAAAGAGTCATCATGTACCTTCCTGATAATGAAATGCATGAAATGGGGCTTCTTTTCTATTCATATCTGATACGAAAATTGGGGCATGAGGTGCTTTACCTGGGTCAGGCAACTCCATTTATTGCTCTGACTGAAACGAATGAAAAGTGGCATTCTGATATAATTGTCACAGGTGCTTTATCATATCTTTCAATTTCCGAACCGGAAAAGTACTTAAAGAATCTAAGCTCAGCATTCAAGTCACAAAAGATCCTGGTATCCGGTTATCTGGCTGATGAACCTGTTATTGAAAAGTATAAAAATATTTATCCAATCAGATCAGTAAGTGATCTTAAGAAGCACTTTTAATAAGCCAGCTTCTGGTTCTGATCGGTTCTCAAACACTGACTTCAAATTTCTGATTTCAGAACAGCGAATTTATTAAGTTTCAAAACATCACATATATTCTCAGGAAGGTCTCAGTTTGTTCATCCATTGGCAATATTTTTTATCATTCCCCTGAAAATAAAACCAAGAAAAGGCAGAACACTATACCAGTATAACCTTCCCCATAAACCCAGAGGCCTGAATGTTGCAGTTTGATGTAAAACATTATTATTGTCTATTCTGAATTCGAGCCAGGCCTCTCCAGGTAATTTAATTTCAGCAAATAGCAGCAATCTTTTTTCTGTTTTATCGGCTATCAAAACTCTCCAGAAATCGAGGGCATCCCCGGGTGAGATTTCAGTTTGGTTTTTTCTGCCTCTTCTTAATCCAACACCACCAAAAAGTTTATCAATAAAACCACGAATACCCCAGAGCCAGTCTGCGTAGTACCACCCGGTGCTGATTCCTATCGACCAGATTTTATCAAAGACCTTTGCACTATCATTGATGTGAAGTTTCCTGTCATCAAAATAGCAGCCATTAACCGGAACTTCAGCATCATAATAATGTTTATATTCAATTAAGAAAAGAGAAAAAGTGGTCCTAAGAATGGGGAGTAGTTTATTTTATTAAAATTTAATGAGCTTAAACGATTCTCAACAGGAAAATTCACTTAATTTATCGTGAGTCACTTTTTTAATATATCTCAGAAAATTTATTTGATAGAGCAAATATCACAATATCATTAACTTAATCTCATTGCACTAAGCTAAGATATTTAGAAGTTCCTGATTAAGAGCTTAAAAAATGAGATAGCGGAACTTCTATATTTCATTCAGGAGAATTAAATGAACGATGAGAGAACTTTTAACAGGTCATTTTTTTCAATTGGTTTGTACAGTACCCCATTGCAGCCAATATTCATTAACTTTTCAGTACTGTCCTGATAGGCAGTCTGGGCAATAATAGGAATTGTGACCTTTGCCTCACGTATTAATTTGACAGCCTCATAGCCATCCATTAAAGGCATTCTAAGATCCATAATGATAAGGTCAATATTTCTACCTGAAATCGCATATTCCACGGCCTCAATTCCATTTGACGCCCTCACTAATTTTGTATTTGTTTTAGCCAGATAAAAGTCAATAAGTTTGTAGTTGCTATCAATATCTTCAGCGATAAGGATTGTTTTCTCCCTCGGGAAGGAAAATCCTTCATACGATAAGCTATTGGAATCTGGAGATTGATATATTTTTTGTTTTTCATAGGGAATGGTAAATTTAAAAGTCGATCCTCTGTTTTGTTCAGAAGAAAGCCATATTTTACCAC
>CAIPJU010000208.1 GCA_903865465.1 uncultured Bacteroidota bacterium | reverse complement strand
TAATAAAAAGCGAAATAAAAGTTAGCAGTTTCTTTACATTATGAAAATTGAATTGAAGCAGAATTAAAATTAACCCGATTAGAATAAAACAGAGAGCAGTATTTGGTGCAACTGTATTATTACCAATAAACAACACTTTCAGATTGAAAATGTCAGCTCTCCATCCGGTTAAAACTATAAGCCCGGAAAGGACAAGAATTAAACCACAGAATATCAGGATCTTTTTATAGTTTAAGGAAATATAATTTAAGGAATGTTTTATGTTCATTTAACCGGATTTAATACAATGAAATCAGGAATCAAAGAATTACTGTAAAAGTAAAATATCTTTTATGAGTTTCGGGAATTAGTAACAATAAATTTAGTTATTTATCATCTCTTCATGTACTTATCTCCTCACGCTCCCTTATCCTGAGGGCAAAAGAGGGGGGAGAGAAATACTTATCAGCAGAGATCTGTCACATTTGCCTGCGGCAAAAATGGAGCAGCGTTGTTAAAATAATGCAAATTACCATAGTTTGAACGCAATTATTGTTGAGGGAATATTGGTAATCACTGGCCAGAAAAAATGAAACTCTTCCCCTGAAAACATGAGACGTGTCTTTTGGCAGATCGTTAAATTCAGTTTTACAGCAGTTGCACTCTCACACTAAGGTGATAACAGGCATCTCACAGCCACTCATAAATCTGTTTATCATTACTTTAATACTACTATTTTTCCTCTGTAGCTATCCCCTTTAGTAAGACTTCTCAGGGATAAAATATAAACTCCGGAGGCCATAGCCTCAGTTTTAATAAGAGCTTTTTCACCGGTAATTTCTGTAAGCTGTTGTATCTTCCTCCCATTAAGATCGGAAATAATCAATGAATACCTGTCAGGAGATGGTAAAAGAAGATTCGTTTCGCCGACTGCCGGGTTGGGATAGGTAGTTAGCCTGTCGCCCTTATTACTTTCTGAAAACTGCTTATTTATTCCGGTAGTAATATCTTCAAATTTAAACACGCCGTAACTATAAGAACCGAGCCATTTAATTCCCTGGTTATCAATACAAATACTAAGAAACTGATCTGATATTCCAACAGGATTGTTAAAGGTTGACCAATTACTCAGATCATATTTCGATACACATTCAGTTCCGGTACCTGCCCCCCAGATATTGCCTGAATCATCAATTGTAATTGCATTCAAACCAAAAATATTATAGGAAGTCCAGGTTACATCATCATACTTCGATAAACTGCCTCCTGTTACAAACCATTTATTTCCTTGTTTATCAATGACTATGCAAGTTATGTTGTCATTTAATAGACCGCTATTGGCTTTAGTAAAAGCTGTCCAGTTTGTACCATCGAATTTTGATACCCCGCCAAATTCAGTCCCAACCCAAATAATCCCAGAGGCTTCTATCCCAATCGATTGGACAAAACTTGTAGCCAGGTAGTTTGTGTTAAAAGTTTTCCAGTTAGTGCCATCAAATTCCGATATCCCTCCATTAGTGCCAAACCATAAATTGCCATGGCTGTCAAGGCAAATAGACGTCACAATAGAATAAGGCAGATAGGAAGTCCAATTGATGCCATCAAATTTTGAGACCCCGCCACCCCAGGTTCCAAACCACTTATTACCCTGATCATCAATAGCTATCGCATTGACCCTGTCCGTTGCCAAACCACTGTTAGATGTTGTGTAGGAGGTCCAGCCTGTACCATCAAATTTCGACACGCCATTATTAGTTCCAACCCATTTATTACCCTGATTATCAATGGTAATGGCATAGACTGAATTATCAATCAAGCCGTCAGTCGTAGTATAATTGGTCCAGGTTTGAGCAGTTGTTGTCAAAGAGAAGACAACTACAAGCAGAATTGTTAATTTTGTTTTCATTCAGGCCAGGTAAAAAATTATAAAATACAGAACAGATTATCAGTTTGGAGGTCGCAAATGACAAAGATTCAGTAGAATAAAGGACAAATATAATTGTGGGGATTATTGATTTTCTCTCTTCTTAAATATTTCCAAATTTCTCTTTATTTCTCAACCCATCTAACCACTTAGTCAATATTCAGCTATTTTACACTTCCAGGTGGCCAAACAAGTTTAATAAATAGTCAAAGAACTACTTGGATAAAGGTATCATTAATAATTATATTGACTGATCATTAAACTCAATATCTTCCCGAATAAGTAGTTATTTAATCGTTCATTAATTTTTGAATTACAGGCAGCATCTTCAACTTATGTTCATCAGGCTCCTTGGCCGGTTCTTTAATAATGGGAAGAAATAAGGAAGTACAACGATGGAAGAGACCCTTTCCGGGGAGTTCCCAATCAACGAAAAGGAATTTGCAGGCGCCGAAGCAAATTGAGAGCAGAGAGAAACAGGAGGTATAAGTTCGGGGATATGACATATTCTCAATTTACCATTATAAGGAAACATTAGGGTGATCCTTCAACCGGAGATAAATTTTAGTGTTATAAAATAATGGCTGTCAAATCCGGCAGACACTTAAGTCTCAATTCTCTCGATTTAAAACATGCTTCTCGATCAAACTATGTAATGAGGCTTTTTCAAATGGTTTTGATATATAAGCGTTGCAGCCGGATTCAATTGCTTCCACCTTATCATCAGAAAAGCCGTAGGCAGTTTGCGCGATTATAATTACACTTCTGTTAAATTTACGAATTTGGCGTGCAGCCTCATATCCGTCTATTTGAGGCAAACCAATGTCCATCAGGATCAAATCGAGTTCAGGGTTCTCTTTGCAGGCATTAATTGCATCAACTGCATTTTTTGCAAATAAAATTAAGCTGCCGTGTTCTCTGAACATCTCCGTAAGGAGTATTTTTGATGTTTCATCATCCTCGACGATTAATATTTTCAGTTTTCTTAATTGCTCTTTATTATTTATTTCAGAAGCAATCTTTTTAGTTAAGTTATTCTCCATTGTCATAGGAATGTAAGGTATTGTAAAATAAAAAGACGAGCCAATCCCTTCCTGGCTCTCAACCCAAATTTCTCCACCGAGCATATTCACATATGCTTTTGATATAGATAAGCCCAAACCGCTTCCTTCAAAGTTACGATTATAAGTCTCGTCAACCTGCCTGAACCGGTCAAATATTGCCTGATGTTGTTTCTGTGGAATGCCTACTCCTGTATCTTTAATATAGTATTCAAGGTGTTGTCCTTTTTTCTCACAGCCGAATTCAATTGTACCCTCAGATGTAAATTTAATCGCATTCTTTATAAGGTTAGTGAGGATCCCATAAATTTTTTCTTTGTCTGTTTTAATTATAACATCTTCAGATGCCAGATTTATATTAGACAGGAGTGTCAACCCCTTTGTTTTCGCTTCTTTTTCAAAAAACTTAAAAATAAATTCTAGTTGTTCAATAATATTTGTTTCACTGAGATCAAGGGTGACTAATCCTGATTCTATTCTTGATACATCGACAATGTTATTAATGGTATTAAGCATTCGTGCGCCACTAATCTCAATAATTTCAATAAAGCTTTGTTGGTCTTCAATTGATAAATTCGGGGCTTTCAAAAGCTCTGTAAAACCAAGAATACCATTCATTGGTGTGCGGATTTCATGACTCATATTACCTAGAAAAGCAGATTTTAAACGGTCACTCTCTTCGGCTTTTACTTTTGCTTCAATAAGTGCTAATTCGGCTTGCTTGCGACTGGAAATATCTCTCACTATATTCATAACGGCAGGTTGATTATTATAGCTAATTACCTTCGCAGTAATCTCTACAACAATCTCCTGTCCGTTTTTATGACTGAAAGTTGTTTCAAAATCTGAAAAACCCTTTAGTTTAAAATCTTCAATTCGCTTTCCCATCGTCTCTGCTGAAAAATGTTTCTCGAGAGATGTAGGGTGCATCTTAAACATTTCTTCCTTTGTATAGCCAAGCATTCTTGCAGAATTTTCATTCATGTCAATAAAAGCTACCTTATGCGGATCTGGATCAATTGAAAGAATTGTAATACCATCCATGTTGGCTTCAAAAATTTCTCTAAACTTTATTTCGCTTTCATGAAGTATTACTTCTGCCTTTTTACGCTCTGTGATATCATGGTAATTCAGCAATACCCCTTCAATATTTGGATTTCTTGTAAGATTAGTTGCAAAGAGATCCACCGTTTTGTAATTTCCATCTTTACACCTATACCTGTACTCTACCAGAGTTGATGAGTTTTCGTTTTCAAAAACTTTAAATAATTCTTTTTGAATGCGACACAAATCATCAGGATGCACGGTTACCCAACTATCACTACCCAGGAGTTCTTGTACCTTCCAGCCAAAGCATTTCTCTATATTGGGACTTGTATATTTTATAACTCCATCTCTATCTATTATGCCAATTACATCTGAAATATTGGATATCAT
>CAIPJU010000207.1 GCA_903865465.1 uncultured Bacteroidota bacterium | reverse complement strand
CTATATTTTATGCCGGTTCTTCATTAAATAATTTATAAAAAAAAGAGACGTTTCAATTTTTAAAAAGCCAATAAAATAAAAAATAAGTGTTAAAAAGGGGGGTATAGACCTAAAATATTGTTAAAACAAAAAAATAAATCTCAAAATATGGGGGTGTGTATTGAAAAAACATATAATATTGCAGAAAAATATAAAAAAGATGGCAGAATTAAGATTTAGTGCATTAAGAGAAGTTTTCAACAGAGACGGAGTTGAAGTGACTAAAGCATCCAGGGTAGTATCAGAGTACTTTGGAGAGAATGTTTTCGATCTTCCCAAGATGGAGTATTTCCTTTCAAAGGAAGCTTACAAGGCTGTAAAAAGGGCTATTAATGAAGGTAAATCATTGACCAGGCCTGAAGCAGACCTCGTCGCAACAGGACTCAAAGCCTGGGCTATACAAAAAGGTGCAACACATTTCACCCACTGGTTCCATCCGCTTACAGATGGTACGGCTGAAAAGCATGACGGATTCGTAGAATTTGGCGATGGCGGTAAGATGGTTGAGAAGTTTTCAGGAGAATTTCTTGTTCAATCTGAACCCGATGCATCGAGTTTCCCAAGCGGAGGTATCAGAAATACCTTTGAAGCCAGGGGTTACACCGCATGGGATGTCTCTTCTCCTGTTTTTGTAGTAGGTACGACCCTCTGTATTCCAACAATATTTGTTTCATATACCGGCGATGCTCTCGACTATAAGGCTCCGCTTCTTAAAGCCCTTACAGAACTCGACAATGCTGCGGTTGCTGTTTGCCAGCTCTTCGATAAAGATGTTACCAAGGTTATTGCTACCCTGGGTTGCGAGCAGGAGTATTTCCTTATCGATGAAGCTCTCTATTATGCTCGTCCCGACCTGGTACTTGCTGAAAGGACCCTGATGGGCCATCAGTCATCAAAAGATCAGCAGTTATCAGACCATTATTTCGGTTCAATTCCTGAAAGGGTCATGAACTTCATGGAAGATTTCGAGATAGAAGCTTATAAACTTGGCATTCCTGTCAGAACCCGCCATAATGAGGTTGCTCCAAACCAGTTTGAAGTAGCACCAATTCATGAGGAAGTTAACCTTGCGGTTGATCATAATCAGCTTCTCATGGACATCATGAAAAAGGTTGCCCGCAGGCATAAATTCAGGGTTCTCTTTCACGAAAAACCATTTGCGGGCATCAACGGTTCAGGAAAACACAATAACTGGTCGATGGCAACCAATACCGGAGTTAATCTTTTATCTCCCGGTAAAAATCCAAAGTCGAACCTCCAGTTCCTTACCTTTCTTGTAAACGTTATAAAAGCCGTTTATGATAATAATGCCGTGCTTCGTGCTTCGGTAATGACTCAGACCAACTCCTACAGGCTTGGCGGACATGAGGCTCCTCCTGCCATCATCTCGGTATTTGTAGGTACTTACCTTTCAAATATGCTTGAGAACCTCGCACGTAAGGTCACCGATTCTAAAATGACCCCTGCACAGAAGACCGAACTGAAACTCGGGATCGGAAAAATTCCTGAAATTCTGCTCGACAATACTGACAGAAACCGTACTTCTCCCTTTGCTTTCACCGGAAACAGATTTGAATTCAGGGCAGTAGGATCATCAGCAAACTGCAGCCAGGCAATGATCGTACTCAATGCAGCTGTAGCTGCTCAGCTTGCCCAGTTCAAGAAAGATGTTGACGAAATAATAAAGAGCGGAAGGAATAAGGACGAAGCAATATTCCAGGTTCTTAAGAAATATATCCTTGAGTCGGAAAAAATTCTTTTCGAAGGTGACGGCTATAGCCATGAATGGCATCAGGAAGCCAGGAAAAGAGGACTTTCAAATATTGAAAGTGTACCGGAATCTGTAAGCCAGTTTCTCACTGAACAGGGAAAGAAAGTTCTTATCGGTACCGGAATCTTCACCGAGAAGGAACTCGTTAGCCGTTGTGAAGTGGAATATGAAAAATATACCAAAAAGACACAGATTGAAGCACGTGTTCTGG
>CAIPJU010000206.1 GCA_903865465.1 uncultured Bacteroidota bacterium | reverse complement strand
CTGCATTGTTACGCCATCTTTGAGAATACCTGACTTCTCAATAAAAACGGCCGTAAGTTCGGCAATAAGCAACCTGTCAGGACTTTTGGTTATTTGTGTGGTACCTGAAACTATTTTTTCAGGGATCCCTATCTTATCTACCACCACCACATAATCCACATAGTTACCTTCGATTTCCATTGGAAAACATGGCATGTCAATAAGGTTATCGGTAACAACAATTACCTTTCCTGCATACATTGAGTCGGTTTTTGCATATCCTAGCACCCCGCAGGCTGAACTGCCACCAGTCCCTTTTGCGTTACCAAATGCGTCAGAGCATGGTGCAGCCAAAACTGCGATATCGATTACAACCTCACCATCCTGAATAGCCTGAACGCGGCCGCCGTGCGATCGCAGAACCGCAGTTCCTTTCATCTTTCCATCGGATACAAACCTTCCAAGAGGGCCATTCATGCTCCCTTCTATTCTGTTTATGGTGCCGTCTTCCAGATATTTGATCACAGGGTCATTACATGGAAATGAGGCAGAGGGAAACCATACCAGATCTTTGATTCCCATTGACGAAGCGATCTCAAAAATCTTGTTGCTCACGAGGTCGCCATCGCGAAGATGATGGTGTGTGGATATTGTCATCCCATCGCAAAAACCACATAGCCTGAGAGCTTCTTCGAGGCTGTGAACCACTTTATTTCCATCGGAAGGATAATCGGAGCAGCTTGGAATAGGAGGAGCATATTTTACACCGGAGGGCCTGTGTTTTCCTACCCCTTTATAAGGTATTGCGAGCTTGCCGTTGATCTCAAGCGGCACCATCCTGCCTGCGGCATTTATTACATTTTCGGCAGCCATATTTCTTGGTATAAAGCTTAATTTTCAGAATTATTCATGTGTTCTTTGGTTTCTGCATCGAAAAGCCCAAGACTTATGGCAAGTTCGAGTGTTCTTCTTGCCCTCAGAACGACAGGCTGGTCAATCATCTTCGATCCCAGGGCTACAACTCCAAGACCATTCTTTTGAGCATTCTCAAATGCCTGAATAATCTTTTTTGACTTTTCAATTTCGCTCTCATCAGGAGCAAATCCCTTCTTGATAACTGAAACCTGCCTTGGGTGTATGCATCCCATTCCTTCAAAACCCAGTGATTTCGATGAGAGTACATTCAACCTTAAAGCCTCCATGTCGCCAACATCTGAGAAAACAGAATCAATTGGCTGGATGCCTGCGGCTTTTGCGGCTACGATTATCCTTACCCTTGCATAGAATGATTCCTTCCCTTCAAGTGTCCGTGATACACCCAGATCAGCAGTATAATCTTCAAGACCAATTGCCATTGCAACAACATTTGGTGAAGAGGATGCTATTTCGAATGATTTTTCAACCCCGATTGCAGTCTCAATAATAGGCATAAGAAAAACTTTGTTGGTAAGACCAAAACCGGATTGAATTGAAGTTATCTCCCTTTCAACCTCAAGGACATAAGCAGAACTTTCACATTTTGGGATAATTATAAGGTTTACGTTATGAGGAATAACATAATGAAGATCCCTCAGGCCTCTTTCGCCCTGATTAATTCTGACCATCCTCTCTGCGCCATAGAAATTTATCTGACGAAGAGCATTTCTTACAAGATATCGGGCTTCTTCCTTCTTTTCAGGTGCAACAGAATCTTCAAGATCGAGAATTATTCCATCAGCCATATGTAAACCGGCGTTAATCATTAGGCCTGGAGAGTTGCCTGGAAGATAGAGACGTGAAAACCTAAACCTGTCGTGTTTTGTTTTGTACCTGTTTTCCGGAATTAATTCGGGAAGAAACTCTTTGTCGGTTTTAACCAGTTGTTGGATTGTAGCCTCAAGCCGGGCTGCAATAACAAAAGGAAGTGCTCCGCTATCGTTAACCTTTACAATGGCATTATTAACAGAAAAGTAGTCAAGGATCTCTTTAACCAGAGCTATAATGGAATCGCCATAGAGCGATTTAACCTTTGAAACCAATTCTATAATAATCCCTCCTGAGTCCTTCAACTCAAGAGATATTTCGCAATCAGACCTTACTTTAGGTCCGGCATTGCCTGCAGCTACAAGGAGACTATTCATTATACCCTTCGGTTATTAATTCTGACAACCTGTGTGTTCTTATGAAAAAAGGTCAGACTCCGGTATTAGCCGATTAGGAGTAAGTGATTATTTCTTTTCGCAAAGCTCAACCAATACTCCAAAAGCCGAACCAGGATGGAGAAATGCAATATCTAGCCCCTCAGCCCCTTTCCTGGGACTTTTATCAATAAGCTTTACACCCTTGTCTGCGACATCCTTAAGCTGATCTTCAATATTCTTTACGGCATAGGCAATATGATGAATGCCCTCACCCCTCTTTTCGATAAACTTGCCTATTGGTCCCTCGGGGTCAGTTGATTCGAGCAATTCAATCTTTGTCTTTCCAATTTGAAAAAATGCAGTCCTGACCTTCTGTTCAGGCACCTCTTCAATATTATAGCATTTTAATCCTAAAATATTCTCATAAAATTCTATTGCAGCCTCAAGACTTTTGACTGCTATTCCTATATGTTCTATATGTGTAGGTTCCATATTCAAAGTTAGCTATTATAACCCATGAAAAAAGAGACAAAAGTCATATTTCCCTCTTTTTGTTCTATTGAAATATTGATAGCAGGATCAAAATGGGAATTCAACAGGTTTCTTAATATCAGATTCCTTGTTCACCGGTTTTTTGGCAGCGAGATGGACAGGGTTACCGTCAACATAAATCGCTTTATAAGGCACTGTAGGGCATGCAAATTCACAATGACCACAACCTATACATATGTCCTGATTTATTTCAGGAATAACCAGGTTTCCTTCATAAGGAATCATATAAACTGCCTTTGTCGGACAGCTTTCAGAACATGCACCACAGGCAGTCTTTTCCGTCTTAACAATACAATTATCTTTAATGAAGTTAGCCTTGCCTATCTGCGTCAGTTTCTTTGCATCAATGAGAAGAGGATGGAGGGCATTTACAGGACAAATCTCATTGCAAACGGTACAGTTATAAGCGCAGAATCCTTTATGATAATTCATGACCGGCTGCATCATGCCTGAAATACCATACTCCCTGAATGCAGGTTCAAGAACATTATTGGGACAAGCTGATATGCAAAGGGAACAAGCAGTGCAGTTTTTATTAAAATATCCGAGGGAT
>CAIPJU010000205.1 GCA_903865465.1 uncultured Bacteroidota bacterium | reverse complement strand
CTGTAAGTTGTAAATAGTTTTTTATCTTTCACTTTTTTCACTTTTATTATTTTAATACTTACATAACAATGGTTGGTCTTTATTGTTATTATCTGCAATGATTATATTTGTCACTGTACCAGGAATTCTTATCATGAAAAACAGGATATTATTATTTTGCACTGTGGTTCTGCTTGCTGCAGGATGCACTTCAGGTTCCATAAATAAGCCCATGGAAATAACCCGGACAGCAAATGTTTTTCCAATGGAGGAGGGCTTTGTCAATGCAAACGGGATAATGATCTATTACCAGATGTTTGGAACCGGCAAGCCTCTGATGATCGTACATGGCGGCCCCGGAGCCTCTCATGATTACTTCCTCCCTTATCTGCTGCCGCTGGCAAGGAATAACAGACTGATCTTTATCGATGAAAGAGGATCAGGACGTTCCCAGAAACTTGAAGATGCAGGGCAATATACTGTTGAAAACATGGTGGAGGATGTCGAAGCCGTGCGAAAAGAACTGGGATTGGGAAAGATAAATCTTCTGGGTCATTCATACGGAGGTGTACTGGCACAGGCATATGCATTGAAGTACCAGGAGAACCTCTCGGGTCTGATTCTGTGCAGTACTTTTCACAGCACATCAATGATGAATGAGGTGTTTAAGAAGATCAGGGAAAAGATGAAGCCGGAACTCAGAAAAAGGATTGGAAAAGAGGAGAAGGAAGGACTCTATGGTCATGGGCGGGCCTATGAAAAAAACAGATATACTACAGATTATATGACAGATGCATGGGGTGAAGGATATTTCCCTTATCTCTATCAGAACCACCCCGACCCGAATTATGATCCTATATCGAATGGCATTATGTCATGGGATCTGTACCGGGAAATGTGGGGTTCGGATGGGGAATACATCATAACAGGTAATCTTAAATCGGTTGAATACGGTGACAAGTTATCCTCCATCAGGGTGCCGACTCTTATTACAGCCGGTGACAACGATGAGTGCGATCCTTCTCTTTCCCGGGAGATGCAAAGTAAAATAGCGGGGTCGAAAATTGTCATTTTCCCGAAAAGCGGACACATGACTTTTGTAGACCAGACATCACAGTTTATTTCGGCTGTTGACAGTTTTCTGAATTCTTCAAGATAGGATTGAAAACAGATCATGAATGGGTTTTTGACAAATGGTATATTATTGCTGCAATAAACTTTTCATTTTAAATATAGCACCGGTCAAGGATTTAGGGAGTTTTATACAGGGATAACTATAGCAATGATGCCTTTCTCATCGCCAAAATATTCTCCGGAGGAGTAAGAACTGTTATTTCACAACCGGCTGCCAGAATATATTTCTCATTCTTATGCCTTTCAACAAGATCCCTGGAAAGCTCATAAATTTCATCCTCTGTTTTATCCTGGATAATTACAGGATTAATGTTACCACCCAGAATAACATTATTGCCAAGTATCTCCCTGGCATGGTCAAGGTCCACATGCCAATCTAAATCAATAACATCTGCATTTAGTTCCCCTAATGATTCAAGAAGATGTGACGTGTTACCACAAATGTGCAGCTTAACAGAAGCACCACAATGGTGAATAAACGAAATTAATTCAATGTGTCTTTCCTTCACAAGCAGGTCGTAGGTTTCTTTGTCTATCTGAGAACAAATTGCGTCTCCTATTCCCATTATTTCACAACCTGCTTCTATCTGGGCTTTTGCAAAGGCCTTAGCAGTTATCATGCATTTATCCATAAGGAAATTTGAAAAGTCCATATCTATCATAAGATTGATGAGCATTTCATTTACCCCTGCAAGATCACACGCTTCTGCCAATGGACCTTCAATCCAGCCGCTCACCGGAACAGTACCTTTCAGAAGTTCCTGGTAATAATAAGCACCTTTTATCCGGTCAAGTGTCCGTTCACATTTCGCTACATCAGGAACAGGAAGTCTTTTTACATCTTCAATGGTTTTTACAATCTGGTCAAGGCAGCGTGGAACACCTTCAGCAAGGTATTCAATTCTTGCCCCAAAGGCAGATGTTTCCCTGTAAGGATCTGATATAAGTGATACCATGTCTGTATCGAAATACTCCATTGCTTTAATATTGCTCTCCACCAGAGTCTTGTAATCAGATGCAAATTTCCCGTATGTGGTGTTATTAAATCTTGCAGCAAAATGCATCAAAATAGGGCGGAAAAGTACTCTCTGAGTATTTTTATCGCCTTGTAAAAGCGCCCTGTAAAGCTCCGTCTTATTCATCTTTAATGGTTTTATTTGTTTAATTTACAAGCCATTATCCTTTTAATCGTAAATGCCAAATATGATTAAACTATATCATTTATAAATAATAAAAATCTTACCTGAATGTCAATTGCCCGGAAATCGTAAAAAAAATTCATCATCAGGTATAAAAAGTAAAGTTGTAGTTATTCAAAGATAATTCAAAGAGACCGGATTTTGAAGTGGTCATCGAAGGACGGATTATATACTTCGTTTCAGGTTACATGAGTTTTGAAATCAACAGATGCATATTATAGGCCTGTAAACCTGCAGATAGCTGACCAGATTCTCTTTATTCTTTTGTCAGAGTAACTTTGTACTACATTATACTGCTTTTTGCCAAAGTTACACAATTAGCCATTGCGTCATATTATTATTGACATGACATCAGGAATTCAGGATTAAAAGGAAGGAGTCCCCTTCATTTAAGTTGAGGAATCTTCTCCAGTATCGGAGTGTGACTAAATATCTAACCTGAAATTGGTAAATGGCATTCATGGATGTTGAGCCGTCTGATGAAGCCTGAAACTTATTGTCCACAAACCTTTACTTCATTATACCACCATTCTGCAAGAGCTAAAACAATGTATGCATTCTAAGTGTAGTTCCGCAGGCGGACGTCTTCTAAAAAGAAATATATGCCAGTATGGATATTGCAAGACATTTGGGAGGTGCTTAACACAGAAAAAGCCTCGCATCGCTGGCGCGCTGCTGCGGGCTTTTTTGTAGTGGAGGGAGGTGAAATATCTAACCTTGATTTAATAAGAGATATTGATAGAATTATTAAGTTGGATGATGATTTATCAGAGAATACAAATACTTCTACATGAATGATTAATACTACGTGTTTGTACTATTGTTTCTTGCTGGATGAAATAGCCAAGACCATCCTTGTCTTATAACAGGGTTGGAATGCCAGTGGTGGGTTAGTTACGCAAATTCTATTTTCCCGGAAGAGCTATTTTAAGGGAGCAAATTGGAGATTAGCACACTATAAAAGATTTTATTAGTAAGTTTCTTAGCACGATATCCAGGAGAACAGATTTCAAATCTTAATCATTGCCAAAATCCAGGGCATATTTAACAGCGGCATCAAATCCCATGTTTTGACCCTCTTCTACATACTTTTGAGTTAATTCTTCTCCAAGATTTTGCATTGCACCCCTTATGTAGGTGTCACTCCATTCATCCCAGAATTCAGCTACTCCCGATAATGAGACTCCAAGTTCTCCGGCTTTCTTCCAGGCTGCAGCTTCCAGCCGAATGCATTTGGCCCATCTCGACTGTCCGGAAAGGGAAAAGGCTACACCTAGCATATCTGCAGCTGCAAGGAATACAGTTCCATATTTCAATGATGTTACAACACCAAGGCTGTATTTCCTTTCAGCTTCCTTGAAATTTTTATTGCCAAGGGCACAATCGCCCAGAAAATGCCGTGCCATTTCTATTCCCCACAGGTAGTTCAGCTTCTCAGAAGACGCTAGTAATTCTTCAGCAAGTTGATCTCCCTGCATATACTGTTTTGAATGCACAGCTCCCTGACAAACGCACAAAAGACAATGATTTATAAGACCGGGATTACCGATCTTTCTGGCAATATCCAGACTATGGGTCGCTCCTTTTAGTCCACTTTCATATTCTCCATCAGAAACCTGATTCGCGCTAAGTGTGGCCAGAACATTAGCTTCTTCCCAAAGATTGTTGTATTGCCGGAAAATTTCCAGGCTTTCAATCATAAGTTTAATAGCTCTGGGTCTTTCACGTGTAAAATTTATAATCACTCCCAATCCAATCAATGCACGTGCATATGGTTCAGTTTTACCAATATCTTTTAACAGGGCTCGTTCCAGATAATCCTTGCCAATAAATATATATGCGTGCCCACGCCAGAACCAGGCAAGAGTTCCGGATAGCTTCACGAATCCTTCCGGAGAATGCTTATCTGTCCAGTACAACGCGCTTAAAATGTTGTCATGTTCCAGCTCAAGCTTATTCATCCACTTTTGGTGAAATTCGAATTGTTCTTCATAAGCTTTTTCCGCCAGTTTTAAATAGCAGGAGAGGTGTTGTTGTCTCATTTTCTCTTCTTCACCTCTTTCAATTAGTTTTTGCAGACTATATTGCTGGAG
>CAIPJU010000204.1 GCA_903865465.1 uncultured Bacteroidota bacterium | reverse complement strand
GCCGGAAAACTTCAAAGGTATTTCAGATATTTCCGAGGTTAGCAGCTCAGACCGGTTCAGATATATAACCGGAAGCTTTTCTGATTATTACTCTGCTGTGAAATACAGGAAGAAAATGGAAGATATCTTTCCCGATGCATTCGTGGTAGCAATTCAAAACAACAAAATACTACCTTTGCAAAAGGCTTTGGAGCTTATTAAAAACCAAAACAACAATAAATGAAAAAAATTTCCTATGAAGTTAAGGTTGGTGTAATAGCACTTCTTACTATTGTGGTTTTCATATGGGTATATAATTTTCTCAAGGGAAAAGATATTTTACAAAGTACAGCTGTTTATTATAGTGTTTACGACAGGATCGGCGGACTTGAAGAATCGAGCCCTGTTGAAGTGAACGGACATAAAGTAGGTGTTGTACACTCTATTGACTTCATTAACCCTGATAATGGGAAATTGCTTGTTGTCTTCTCGATAAGGAAGGATTTCAAAATCCCAAAAAACAGTGTAGCTGAGATTACTGCCGTTTCGGTTCTCGGAGGAATGAAAGTCAGGTTCCGCTATGGCGATGGCCCCGGTTTTTATAATCATGGTGATACAATTCCCGGAATACTTGAAGAACAACTTGTGGACAAAGTTGAAAAAGAACTAATTCCTTTAAAAAACAAACTTTCAAATCTGATTGTATCGCTTGATACTGTTACCAACTCAATAAACAGCTTGATGGACAGTGGTTTCAAAAGAAATCTGGAGGGCACGATGGCCAATCTTAACAGTACAACCGGTAGTCTGAGCAGGTTGGTCGGATCGAAAGAAAAAGAGCTGAAATCAACTCTTGAAAATGTAAATAAGTTCTCTAAAATGCTGGCAGACAACTCTGCAAGTATGAGTAAAACAGTTACTAATCTCGGAAAAATTACCGATACTCTTTCAGCCGCCGATATTTACGGATCAATAAACAAGCTGAAATCGACCCTTGAGAACACCTCAAAAATGCTGGATAATATGAACAAGGGAAAAGGAACTGCCGGCCAGTTGCTTACCAATGATTCGCTTTATACTAATCTTTCAAACAGTCTTGAGAGTCTGAATAACCTTCTTATCGATTTCAAGGCTAACCCAAAACGGTATGTTCACTTTTCGGTTTTTGGGAAGAAGAATACCCCTTCGAACTGATTTATACTAACTTTTATGATGTGCTGACCTAACACACAGAGTGATGCAGATAATAAACAGGGCTCTGATAATAAATTTCCTGAATAAACTGTCAGCTCCTTTTAATGAGTTGTATTACATATATAAGCTACAAACCTGCTTTGTAAATAACAGCATATCAGATACTTATCTATTTTAACTTTTTTTTAACTTATAAGTTACTGATGCTTAAAAGCATATAGTTTTATTGAAAAAACCTAGAGAAAAAAATTTTTTTTATAAGATATTTTTTTACAAATTTTGCTTCCTGAATCAGCGAGATTCAAATCTGAATTTTTAAAAAAACCGAGTCCTCATGAACAAGTCACATATTGACGTATGGAATAACTGTCTTCAGATT
>CAIPJU010000203.1 GCA_903865465.1 uncultured Bacteroidota bacterium | reverse complement strand
CATAAAAATATGTCGATCGAAAAACAGGCTTTACAGGTGAAGCGTGTTAAAAGGGCTGAAAATGTGATGATCTTTGATCCGATAACAATCAGTCTTGAAGCTACAGTTGCTGAGGCACTTAACCTTATGTCGGAATATAAGATCGGTGGAATTCCTGTTATTGATCAGAATGGCATTCTTAAAGGTATAGTTACCAACAGGGATCTCCGGTTTGAAAATAACAGGTCGCGGAAGATTACCGAGGTTATGACTACAAATCTGATAACCACAAATCATCAGACCAATCTTGATGCTGCAGCCAGAATACTTCAGAAGCATAAGATCGAAAAACTTCCCATGATAGATGACACAGGGAAGCTTATCGGATTGATCACTTATAAAGATATTACAAAAACAAAGGACCGGCCAAATTCGTGCAAGGATAATAAAGGCCGTCTAAGGGTTGCCGGGGCAGTAGGAATTGCTGCTGATACGCTCGAACGCGTTGAAGCACTTATAAATGCAAGTGTTGATGCAATATCAATCGACACGGCTCATGCTCATACAAAAAGTGTTATCGGCATTTTAAGAGATATTAAAAGAAGTTTTCCTGATATTGATGTTATAGCAGGCAACATCGGAACAGGAGAAGCTGCAAAAATGCTTGCCGATGAAGGCGCCGATGCTCTCAAAGTTGGAATTGGACCAGGTTCAATCTGCACTACCAGGATCGTTGCAGGGGTCGGAATTCCCCAGCTTTCTGCAATCTATAATGTTGCAAAAGCAGTTGAAGGCTCAGGAATACCTGTTATTGCCGATGGAGGAATCAGGTACTCGGGCGACATCATCAAAGCCATTGCAGCAGGTGGTGACTCAATTATGGCTGGCTCTCTTTTTGCCGGCGTTGAGGAATCTCCCGGTGAGACAATTATTTACAACGGCAGAAAATTCAAATCATACAGGGGAATGGGTTCAATTGAGGCAATGCAACTTGGTTCAAAAGACAGGTATTTCCAGGATATTGAAGATGATATTAAGAAACTTGTACCTGAGGGAATTGCTGCCCGTGTGCCTTATAAGGGAACACTTGCCGAGATGATCTATCAGCTTACGGGTGGACTGAGGGCTGGTATGGGTTACCTGGGTGCCAGGGATATTAATATTCTGAAAAAGGATAGCAAATTTGTGCGTATAACCAATTCAGGAATTATTGAAAGCCATCCTCATGATGTTTCGATAACAAGAGAGGCACCTAATTACAGCAGAAAAACACTTGAATAAAAGGAATCGGGTGATAGGGATGAGAATAAAATCATTGCTGGCCTTATCGCTGGGCCTGCTATCCTATTGTGGAATTGCGCAGAATATAGATAATAAGGTCTTAACTACGGTTGATGGCCGCAATATCTCTGCCGGTGAATTTATAAGAATGTACAACAAAAGCCGGGACCCAGGGAAAAAAACTGAAATAGGTGATTATCTCCCTCAATTTATAATTTTCAAACTAAAAGTTGCGGATGCACTGCATGAGGGTACAGATACAACCTTATCATTCAGGAATGAGCTAAAAGGCTATCGCAACCAGGTTGCCCAGAATTATCTTACCGATTCCGAAGCCAGGGAAGCTCTCCTTAGAAAATATTATCAGCGATCACTTACAGAGATAAATTGCTGGCATCTTCTGATCACTGTCCCAAAAGATGCAACTCCTTCCGATACTCTTAAAGCATGGAATAAAGCCATTACTGCAAGGGGCAGAATAATGAACGGCGAGAAATTTGCTGAGGTTGCCAAAGAATTATCAAATGATCCATCTGTTAAAGTTAACAGCGGGAATCTGGGTTATTTTACGGTTTTTCAGATGATTGCGCCTTTTGAGGACGCAGCTTATGCACTTTTTCCAGGCGAGATCTCTGAACCTGTAAGGACTACTTACGGATATCATATTATCAGGGTGGCAGATAAACGGCCGGCAAGAGGCAAATTAAAAGTTGCCCACATAATGAAGGCAGTACCTTCCGGAGCTACTGAACAACAAATAAATAAGGCTGAATCAGATATAAATGATATATACAATAAGTTATTGAAAGGCGCCTCATTCAGTGAGTTGGCTAAGAGCTTTTCGGATCATAAAGAGTCGGCACAGCACGGAGGAGAACTGAATTGGTTTGGAACAGGTGAAATAGCAAGTGATTTTTGTGAAGCTGCCTTTGCTATTTCTGATACAGGGACTTTTACAAAACCCGTCAGGACACCATATGGCTGGCATATAATAAAACTTCTCGGAAGAAAGAAACCCGGATCTTTTGAAGAGACAAAAGCCTACCTCGACAGCAAACTGAATCAGACTAATCTTACCGCTTCCATGAGAATGGCATTTATTGAAAAACTCAAAGCTGAATATCATTTTAAACTGAACCAGAAATCTGTTACCTGGTTTGTAGCCAATACCGATTCACTGGTTGAAGCAGGAAAGAAAATGTATGACAGATCGAAAATTCCGGGCGGCGACATTTTTTCATTCGCAGACAAGCATTATAAACCAGCTGAGTTTACTGATCATATGGAAAAATCCCCTTCCAGGTCACTGAGGGATCTGCCTAAGGTTTACATAAATAAGGAACTTGAAGCTGTAATATCTGAACAACTGCTCAGCTATGAGAACTCCATGCTCGAAACAAAATACCCTGAATTCAGATATCTTATGGGTGAGTTTCATGATGGAATGCTGTTGTTTGATATTTCTGGTAAAAAAGTCTGGAACAGGGCTAGCGGAGATTCAATTGCTCTGGAGAGGTATTATAATGAGCACAGGGAGAACTTTAAATCAGCTGACGGAATACAATTGAAGTTCGATCAGGTGCAGGGAGAGGTGATGACAGGTTACCAGGAAGAGCTCGAAAATGAATGGATAAGACAATTAAAGGAAAAATACACCGTTAAAACAGACACCCTGGTTCTTAGGGAAATACAGAATATGCTGCAAAATGAATAAAACTATAGTTCTGCTAATAATAGCCTCATTGGCAATAGGTTGTAAGAAGCATGGCGAAGTTTCGAAGAGAATTCCTGTTGCTGAAGTAGGCAATGAAATTCTATATTACGACGAAATTCCGGCTATTACTAAAACCGCTACAAGTAAATCAGACAGCACTGCTTTGATACAAAGTTATATAAATAAATGGGCAAAAAGGAAGCTTCTGCTCCAGAAAGCAGAAGCGAATTTAACCACTGAGCTTAAGAATGAAATTGCGGGTCAATTGGAGGAAAGCCGTTCTAATCTTTACATTTATCAGTATCAGAAACAGCTGATGCTTTCAAAAATGGATACAATAATCAGCGATTCGGAACTCGAGAATTATTATGCAGGCAACCAAAGCAGCTTTATTCTTACCTCCAACATCGTAAAAGCTTTATTCATAAAGATCCCGCTAAATGTACGCGACCTTATAAAAATCAAATCACTCGCCCGGTCGAATGATCAAAGGGATCTTAAACAGCTTAAAACACTCTGTTATAAGAATGCTGAAAAGTTTGACGACTTCAGTGAGGAATGGGTCCCGATGAACAGGATTGCTGTTCAGCTTCAGGATGAGATTGGCAATGAAGAGAATTTCCTTAAAAGGAATACATATTATGAAAGCAGTGATTCATATTCATTATATATTGTCTCAATACGCGACTTCAGACTGAGGTCTTCCCTCGCTCCTTTCGAATATGTTAAGGATGACATTAAAAGAATAATATGGAATACACGAAGGTTTGACTTTATACAATCGCTTGAAAACGGTATTTATAATGAAGCTTTAAAAGCAAATAATTTTAAGATATATTGACAATTATGAAAAAAAATCAAAGGCTCTTCCTTGTTCTTATTCTCCTGTTCATAGCAGGAATAAATAACATATACTCTCAAAAACTTGTTGAATCGGTAGCCTCCATAGCAGGAAATGAGGTTATATACCTGTCCGATATTGAAAATACAATTACCGATATCATAAGAGGTGGAAATAAAACACCCCTGGAGGACCTGAGATGCACCGTATTGGAAGAAATGTTGGTTTCAAAGCTCTTTCTCGACCAGGCCAGAATTGATAGCATACAGGTGGCTGACGATGCAGTCGACAGTGAACTTAACATGCGAATGAATGATGCCATCAGACGGGCAGGAAGTGAAGAAGCTCTTGTATCTTATTTCAAGAAAAGTATGCTCGAAATCAAAAGAGATATTAAAAAGACAATGCTTGAGCAGGAAACCGTTCGAGAGGTTCAGTCAAAACTTTCTGAAAAAATAAAAATAACGCCTGCTGCTTTAAAGAAATTTTATGGTTCCATTCCTAAGGATAGCCTTCCTGTTATTCCTGCCAAATACCAGTTCAGTATAATACAGTTAGACCCTCCTTCGAATGAGGATAACAAGGCAGAAGCCCGGCAAAAACTTCTCGATATCAGGAGTCAGATACTAGCAGGCAAAAGTTTTAGCGTTCTTGCATCCTTGTATTCTGAAGATACCGAATCGGCAAAGAAAGGCGGTGAAATAGGATATCTCACCAGGAGCGAACTCGAGAAAGAGTATGCCGATGCAGCTTTCAGCCTTACCAAAAACACTGTATCTAAGATTGTTGAGACTAAATACGGATATCATATCATCCAGCTGATTGACAAAAAAGGAGAACTTGCCAATACGCGGCATATTCTTGTAAGGCCTAAAGTGAAGCCCGATCAAACAAAAAAGGCAATTGCAACGCTCGATAGTCTGGCAAATCAGATCAGGAAGGATAGTATTAAATTTGAGACAGCAGCTTTAAGGTTTTCAACACATAAGGACAGCAAAATTAACGGCGGAAAATTTGTAAGTACCAACCCTTCTGAGCGAATTACCTGGTTTACCCTCGAAGAACTTAACCCTGAGATGTATATGCATGTGAGAAATCTTAAAGTCGGCGAGATATCTGAACCATTTAAGACCACTGATGAAAATAATAATGAGGTGTTCAGAATTATTAAACTCGACAATGAGTTAGCTGCTCATTCTGCCAATCTGAAAGATGATTACCAGTCACTCTATAATCAGGCACTGGGCAAAGAACGCATTAAAGTGTTTGACAAATGGACTAAAAATAAAATTGCCATTACTTACATTAAAATAAGTGATGAATTCAAATCATGCGACTTTCTTAAAAACGGATGGCTCAAATAACATATAATAAATCACTCTCGTCATTTTATAAAGTAAAACATATATTTTATGTTTTACTTTTACTTTGTATATCACTGAAGGTAAGTTCACAGGATTCTATTCAGACAGTCAGAAGCACTAAGAAAATTGAAATTCTCTGGGCTGATGTCTGGGAGGTTAATGCCAACATCGAAAAGGATCTTCAACGACTGCTGGGAAACGTAAGGCTCAAACATAATGATGTTACCATGTCCTGCGACAGTGCATATTACTACAAAGACAAGAACCAGGTAAAGGCATTCAACAAAATTCATATAGTACAGGGAGACACTCTAAACCTTTATGGAGACTATCTTTTTTATGATGGCAACACTGGTTTAGCCAACGTTGACGGAAACGTGGAACTTATTGACAAACAGACACATCTATATACTACCTCAATCAATTATGAT
>CAIPJU010000202.1 GCA_903865465.1 uncultured Bacteroidota bacterium | reverse complement strand
CAAAGATATAAAATTCCATTATTTGAAAATCGAAAAACTCAAAGGCTGGCTAACTTTTAATCATCCTACCCCCGGAATCTTAAACCTGAATACCACCTCACCCGTAGCTTTGTCTATCTCAATTTTCTGGTTCTCAATCCCCATATCCTTACCTGTAGCCATTTTGAACAAGCCGGCCAGAAATTGCATGCCCGAATTCATTACTGCCTCTACCTGCACTGAACTGTCATTCGCAGGTAAAACATCAGCGCCTTCTTTTCCGGCCTCTTCAGCCTGAGTATCAATTTCAGGTAATTCATCATCAGAGGATTCGGCTGTTATCCTGTCAGCCAGTGCCTCCTGTGCAGAAAACTCAAGTTCTTCCTGTACTGGTTCTACTTCCTCCTTCTGCTCCGATCGTATTACAAACTGCTCCAGCTGGTTGATAAACTGCGACCTCCCTTTCGAACTGAAGTCAACATTTGCTGGCGAACCCTTTTCTCCAAGAACTCCGTCAAAAAGGTTTTGTTTTATCAGAAGTCCCGACGCAATCTGCTCCTCTATCGAATTTCTTGTGATGAATGTATAAATTGTAAGAACATCGCTCTTCTGACCCAAACGGTCAATTCTTCCCGTCCTCTGGTTCTTTTTAGCCGGATTCCACGGGAGTTCAAAATTTATCAGAGTGTCGGCAATCTGAAGGTTCAGGCCGGTGCCGCCTGCCTCCGTCGAAAGGAAAATCTTATACTCCCGGTTCGTCTCGAATTTCTTTATAAGCTCTCCACGGTACTTTACGGGTACTTTTCCGTTTAGTTCGACATAGCCTATATTATTATCGCGCAAAACCTTACCTATCATCTGATGAACCTTCACCCATTCGGAAAATATTATGATCTTCACATCCCTGTTCCCGATATCAAGTTTTCCAAAAAGGAGATCCTTAAGTTCTTCCAGTTTAGGGGAATCACTTGTTTCCTTGTCGACCAGATATGTAGAATCACAAACCATCCTCATATTGGCAAGCATGAGCTGCATGCGCTGCATATCATAAGGAGTCAGGAACTTTTTCGAAAGAATCTGGGAGAGTCCCTTTACATAAGAAGCATGATATTCAGCCTGGAGAGTCGACATAATTACAGGTATAGTAATCTGCCGAAGGTTTGGCAGCTGACTCATAACTCTCGACTTCTCCCTTCTTATCAATACCTCCCCTAGCTTGGAATTGAGCTTGTCGAGATCAAAATAACCATTTATTTTATCCTTTTTGTCAGGATCGAAGAGGCAGTGCTGATAGCTAAACTCCCATAGTGGTCCCAAAAATTCCGGGTCGAGGATACTCATTATAGAGAAGATGTCGATGAGCCTGTTTTCTATTGGAGTACCTGTTATTGCGAGTTTATGCTTAACATTTAGTCTTTTCAGCGAGCTGGAAGTAAGGGTCTCATAGTTTTTTGCCTTCTGAGCCTCATCGAGGATAATGAAATCAAAACCTGCCTTGTTGATTGCAAGATGATCCCTCAATACTGTTTCATAATTTATAATGAAGAAAAAATAATCAGGGCTTTTGTATAATTCAGCCCTTTCACCGGGCATTCCACTTACAATTACAGCTTTTTCAGCTGTAAACTTCTCAATTTCCTTACGCCATTGATCTTTTAACGAGGCGGGACATACGATTAGGGTACGTGTGAATCCGAAGATATCTTTCTTAAGAATAGCTGAGGTTATCGCCTGAATCGTCTTCCCAAGTCCCATCTCATCGGCAATGATTGACGATTTACGGAAGAGGGTAAAAAGGACTCCCTCCTTCTGATACGGAAAGAGTACAGCATTTATTTTACTGAAGTCAGGAGTATAATCTTTTTCAAGTTTTTGGAGCAGCATCTTCTCAAAAACAGCCTCAACTTTCCTTCTTACCTCTGGTCGAACAACAACCCCGGGATAACCGCGGACTTCCTCAAGGAAGTTAAGGAACGATGCAAGATCATTTTCCCCAAGATGTTTTTTGCCTTTAAAATATCTGGCGATTAGTAATTTTTCATCTTTCTCAGGCTCATGCGGAAAAAACCAGGTTACCTTGTAATCATCCAGTGGGTCGCAGAATATTTCAATGAATGGGCATATCTTCGACATCGAATCATATAAGTCCCTGTTATTCCTCAGCTCTTTAAAAGCATACATTATATGTTTTGTGGTCCCCAGCTTGTTCAGTCCCGAATCCATACTATCGCTGTAACCGGTTTCATTTTCAAAGTCGCGCAGGAAGATTTTATATTTAACACCCTTTTCATTTGTCAGAATGTGGTCGCCATAGATGTTTCCGGCCCATTTAATTCTGTATTTCGCATTTTCAGCCTTATCGCTCCTTTCCTTCAGGACACGGTTTATCATTCCGCTCCTGGTATACTTTTTATGCTTCAGGGGTTCAGGAATTGTCAGAAGACTAAGTTCATGTTTTACCTGGAGCAAGGCTGCAAATGAATACCTGTTCCAGCCGCATGGCTTTCCTCCATAAATTGGAATAATATCCATGTCAAATTCAATTTCGAGGGTGTATTCCGCCGACCGGTTTCCTGATTCGTTATAAACAAGCATCTCAAAACGTACCTCCGAACTGGAAAGCATCTGGCAGTTTCCCGAGTTGAAGATTTCTTCGGCTGCCTTCAGTTCACTCCGTGAAATAATGCCGGAGACTTTGTCCCTGCACTCTACTACTATTTGCAATATACTCATATCTGATATCTTTTAAAAACTCTCAAAACAGCAATCCCTGATTTGAAGGAATAACCATCAATAAATTTTTTCACCTGAAATATATCAAATTTTCGCCAGACTTAAGTTCCGTCTCATTTCCCCATATAAATTTCCCTTTTAATCCCCGCGGAAGGATAACCGTACCCTTTATTCCTGTCCCGGTGCGTTCAAGATCAACAATAATATCTCCTGCCGGGTGCGGAACCTTTCCCTTAATATATTTCAGGGGACCCAGATGTGGTTCTATCTTAACAGTCTTAAACGCCGGAGAACCTGGCTCGACACCGCATACTGTTGCAAGAAAATCATAGAGGGGACTTGCACTCCAGGCATGACAGTCAGAACGCGTAGGCTCGGGTGTCTCGGCAAAAGTAGTCAGCCCTGCCGCTATCATATTCTTCCAGGGCTGAAGCATTGAGACATATCTATCTGCCAGTCCTCCCTTTTTTAAGGCCCTGAAGAGATAGAAGCGATAATAAAATGTAGCCTGGTTTAATGATTTATCGGTATCGGTCCTTTCAAAGATACTTTTCTGCTGGTCAGCGGGAACAGCATCAGATAATATTGCCATAATATTCGCATGCTGACTGAAACTTTTCTTTGCGGAATCATCAGCCATAAGATTGTTTCCCTTATCCCAGCAGAGGTTCCAGGTACTTTTGCCAAGCGATTCTTTTAGTGACTTATATTTTGACGCCAGATTCGATTCTCCAAAAGCATCGAGCAGATCGGCGGCATCGTTAAGAGTATATGCAAGCTGCAGGGTCAGTATCGACGATCCTCCTGTAAAGCCGCCAGGGGGAACACCTCCTGAGGGATATTCATCACTTCCTCCCCAGGCCCAGTCGACATAGTTCCAGTGTGGAGTCGGTCCCAGCATCCCGGTTTTCTGCCCTGAAATTTTTCAGAGGCCAAAACTGAGATGGTAGATGAAATCTCTTTCTCCGTGATTTTAGGCTGATATTGAATAGCGCATGCAGACACTGCCATCGTGGCGGCGACCAAAACTCCCGTAAATAACTTCAT
>CAIPJU010000201.1 GCA_903865465.1 uncultured Bacteroidota bacterium | reverse complement strand
GTTTCCCGCGCGAGCGTCGGCGGTTGTAAAAACCTCCACGGAAGAGCGGCGTCGCTCGCTCTTCAAGGTGCCTGTCTTCCAGGCAGATTTGAAGTTCGATGCGGCCTTTGATCTGACAGGAGTGCCCAATTCTGCCCCGCAAGGCGCTGAGCTCGATTGGAGCCATGCGGAAATCGTGGTTGGAGTCAGCGACGCGCGCGGCGCATTGTCCGACGCGACACTTACAGCGAACGGAAAGACTGTGACGCTTGTCCCCGCTGAAGTGTCCACGAACCTTGCGCTCGGTGGAGAGCAGAACCAGCAAACCAAACTAACCCTTTTCGGCGCGAAGGCCGATGCGGTCGCAAAGCCGAACGCACAGTTCAATGTGACGTCTTCTCTGCGATTTTCAGGCGCACAGCGGGTGGCCGTGCTTGCCTATGGCAAGACGACTCACCTTACGATGCAGGGCGATTGGCCGAGTCCTGGATTTGATGGAGGCTATCTGTTTGCAGAAATCCAGAATGTACTTTGCCGAAGAAGAATTAAAATATTCAAGGTCGAAATTGAAAACCACAGGCTTATTAAGCTCTCCGGAATTAAGAAGATGATTAGAAAAATCATCTCCCCATCTGAGAATTTCACCATAAAATGAACCGGCATCGGAAGGTCGTGATTCACCGCAGATCTCAAATATATTATTATCAGGATCGAATATGACCTTAGGTGAACTATCGGTCTTGTCGAATATTAATTTTCTCATGATGAATTTATTTATTGCAATTTTAATCTCAAAAAATGAAAATTCACGGTTTATTTCAGTGAAATGGTAATCCAGGTTATTTCCCGACTTTAATCTTATCAAAATAATACCAAGGCCGGCACCCTTCTCCTTGAGAGAGGGCTTCCTTCTAATTGTTTCCTCGTAGAGGCTTGTTATCTCTGCTTCATCGAGGGAATTCAGGTTCATAAGCCGTGCAGTCAGGTTCACCGAGTCTGAACTCCTGATTATATTTCCAGCCTCTACAATGATTTTATTTCCAGGATTTAAAGCTTTAATGTAGGGTACGAAATTAATATTGGCTGAGACATTCTCCCAGGAGTATTTCATGATGTTTTCGGCACACTCAACAACAATGGAATATAATCTTTTACCTGTAGTCTTATCGAGTAGGCCGAAATCGGGCGATCCCTTCAAATCATGAAGAAGGCTATTGATTTTTTCGCAATCGATTGCTCCGGTATAATCCAAATATGTTTCCGGTGCCGGCATATTATTTAATTTTCTTATCTTTAAAACTCCCGAAAATTATTTTCGGAACAGTGAATCAAACATTCTGATTATTCATGTTAAATTGTTGTCAATAACATGAATTATCATATACAAATATAATATTTAAAGAAAGTGATAAACAGGACAATTCCTACTATTTGGTATAAATCATCCTGTAAAACAAAAAACCAATGAGTGAAACAGTTTTAGATGCTCTTGTCAAGTTATTTGCATTAATAGGTGATATACACGACGAAACGATTGTAACCGTAAGGGAGAAGGGCATTGTGAGAGCCTTCCTGATGCGCCACCTTAACCAGGAACAGGTGGTCCTGTATATGTCGATTTACGATAAGTATCTATCAATCTTTAATTCCGAAAGCATCACAAAAGGATCGGTGAGGGATATGAAGAGGATCTCTCTTAATTCCATGAGGATACTTTCTGTATGCGAACAGATGAACCAGGAGCTCCATCAAAAGCAAAAAATTTACATTCTGGTCCAGCTTATTGATTATCTTTCACTTGCTGCTGAAATAACTGAAGATTCCCTCGACTTTCTCGATACTGTAGCGTCGGCAATATTCATTTCAGACCAGGAGTATAAGAGCATAAAAAGCTTCATCATGGAGGCTGAAGGATCAATAGCGGATACAACCAGGATTCTGATAATTGATGCCAATGAGAAGCCTTCTGGTTGTAAGTCAAAGTATATTACCGATCATAATCTGAAGGGGCGGATCCGGTTGCTCAGCATTCCCAGTACCAATTCATTTATATTTCGTTACACAGGTAATGAAGACATTTATTTAAACGGACAGGTAATCTTTTCAGGCCAGACCTATATTTTCGATAATGGCTCCTCAATTCGTGGTCCAGGAATGGCTACTGTTTATTATTCAGAAGTCACAGCCATCTTCTCTGAAACATCGCATGGTCAAAAAATATTTCTCGATGCAAGCAGAGTTAATTTCCGGTTTAAAAACAGCAGTAATGGGATCCACAACCTCAATCTCCATGAAGAGTCGGGAAAGCTTATAGGAATAATTGGAGGCAGCGGTGCCGGTAAGTCAACGACTCTTAGCGTTCTTAACGGCACTCTGAGACCACAG
>CAIPJU010000200.1 GCA_903865465.1 uncultured Bacteroidota bacterium | reverse complement strand
GTGCCGAGGCTATGCTGGAGGTAATTAAAAATACTGAACATAAAAATGAAGAAGGAATCATATATCATACTCAGGAACCAGCTAAATACATTATGTCAGACGCCTTTTATATGCTGCCTCCTTTTCTGGCTGCGGCAGGACAATTCGACGAGGCCCTGAAACAGATTGAAGGGTATAGGAAATATTTATTTAATAAAAAGGAAAGGCTCTATTCACATATCTGGGATGGTCCAAATAAGAAATTTATAAGAGAGGATTTTTGGGGCGTGGGAAATGGCTGGACTGCAGCTGGTTTAACCAGGGTGATTAAGCATCTTCCCGACAACAGGACGGAAGATAAAAAAAGATTAATAGATTATGTAAAAGAGGTTGTAGATAGTTGCTTAAACTACATTTGTGAAGATGGATTGTTTCATAATGTTATTAATAAACCCGAATCTTTTACGGAAGTTAACCTGAGCCAGATGATGAGCTATACTATTTATCGTGGAGTAGCTGCCGGATACCTTGAATCAACTTATCTTGCAAAAGCAGAGAAGATGAGAAAAGCGGCCAGTGAGCATGTAGATCATCTGGGTTATGTTCAGGATGTTTGCGGAGTTCCTAATTTCGACAGACCTTATGTAGCACCCGAAGGGCAGGCTTTTTATTTATTAATGGAATCTGCCGCAAAGGATTTGTATAAGAAATGATATGTTATTACTTCCAAAACATGCAATAGAGGTATTGGCAAGGTTATTGGAAGCTACTCACTCTCACTCTTTTTTGTACCCTGAACGAACAATAGTTGCAACAAGTTAAGTGACTTACAGCTCACTAATTCTTCAAATCATTAATGACTATCGTCATATCCTCATCAAAAGATATTGTTGATCCCTGATTCTCATACATACCATCCATGTGGTCCTTGTTGAGTCTGATTAACAGTGAGCTCTGATTGTTGCGGACCATTGCTTCAAATGGGTACCTGATTATTCCGGGCGTATTGTAGCCTACCCCAAGTTCAAGAAATACCGTTGGTTTACCTTCAGTTCCTGAGATGAATTCTCCATAATTATTCTCCGATGCATACCAGTTACCGTCCTGAACGAAATAATTGTCCTTGCGAAGATTGGTATCCATATTCCCTCCACATACAGGACATTTGGGAACCAGCGATGACGGAATCCTGCAATCAGAAGTTTCTGAAAGCATTTGTGAAACTATCTGTTCATTATGGTATAGTGTATCATGGCATCCTTTCTCACACTGGAAATAGCCATAGTTGCCCTGTACTTCAAAAAATCTGGATTCTTCAACTCCGGCTTTGGTAAACTGCCCCTCTACATTTGTGGTTATGACGAAGTAGTCCTTCGCGGAGGCAAGCTTCATTAAGGTAACATATAATTCCTTAACAGGTGTTTCGTAGAGGTTTAAACTGATATGTCTTGACCAGTAGGCCCACTTTTCTTCCTGAGTTCTGAATGGATAAAAACTGGAGGTGTACAAATCTTTCATTCCGTATTTTTCAATGAAGGGTTTAAAGTTTTCAGTGAACCTTTGCCCATTGTAATCAATTCCTGCGGCAGCAGATAAGCCCGCTCCTGCCCCGATTACCAGTTTTTCTGCCTCACGAATTACTCTTGCAGCTTTTTCTACCCGTTCCTTGTAGCCTTCGCTCATTCCTGATCAATTTGTAATAATTTACGATAGATAAGGTAATCAACATCCTTGAAAACATTAAAAACAACAGCTTCTATTCCTGATGAAGGGTGTAATTCAAAATATTCGCTGACAGTCCTGATCGCAATTTCAGCTGCGAGCTGATTTGGAAACCTGTATTCTCCAGTGGAAATGCAGCAGAAAGCAATATTTTTCAATTTGTTTTTATCAGCTAACAGCAAACAAGAACGGTAACAATCAGCCAGTTGATTTTCTTCTTCCAAGGTTATACTTAAACCATAAATTATCGGGCCAACAGTATGGATTACGTATTTTGCAGGTAGGTTATAACCTTTAGTGATCTTTGCCGACCCGGTTGGTTCGGGAGATCCTTGTTTTTTCATTAGTTCATTACACTCAAGTCGCAGCTGAATGCCTGCAGCTGAATGGATTGCATTATCGATACATAAATGCATCGGGACAAAGCAGCCGAGCATCTGACTATTGGCTGCGTTTACAATTGCATCAACCTTAAGCCTGGTAATATCTCCCTTCCAAAGTAAAACCCGTTTATTAATTGGAGAGACTTTGTCCTGATTTAATCCTGCAAGGCCTTTTTCATGAAGCTGTTTTTGTAATTCTTTGTCCTGGGCTTTGAGCAGGTTTTCATTTAGTGGAAGAGGATGCCGAAGGTTCATAAGAGAACGCATCAACTCTCTCTTTTCATACATACTTTCCGGCGGGTGGGAAATGTCGTATTGGGGATGCTCATTTATTAATTCTCTTATGATATAATCAAGATTGTCCATAATTAATACCTGAGGCTCATTCGGTTTACTTTCTCTCTATTTTGTGAAAAGCCCGACACCCAATTCAGTCCCTGGTGTTCCAGTCATCAATTGAAGATAATTGCGACTGGTGGGGTCTTCGTCTATTTGTAAAGTGCCTTCCTTCTTTATAACAACATTTTTGCCAAGTTTTAGTTTATCGGGATTTCCTTTTTCTCCAAAACCGGTAGGCCCGCCTCCTTTGTTAACCAGTTCGTTATATCCTGCAATAAGAGAGTTTGAAAGAGAGAAAGATGCTTTTTCATCTCTGTTCAAAATCCAAAAAATATTGGTGTTCTCAACGACATTATTGTAAAATTTCAAGTCTTCGGCGGCAGACCATGACCAAACAGCCGCACCATAATTGCCGATGAAGAGATTGTGATGTACTTCGCAATGTTCAGCAGGCCATTCGGAAAACCAGAATACTATTGCATCTTTACAATGATAGAAGACACAGTGATCAACGACGACCCCCTGTCCACTGGCCAGAATTGCCAGATGGTTAGGAATTGCCACCTTGTCGCCAACAAACAGGCATTGAGTAACTCTAAGATCATCGAGACTCCTGCCTTCTCTCACAATTGGATAATTTCGTCTTACCATTCCTTCCTTAGGCCTTTCATGAACCGGAGTACCCAGGACCCGTAAACCCTGAATGGTCACAAAACTTGTTTCAATCTGTATGCCGTATGAAGCCCCGCCAAGCGGATCCTGCCGGCCGTAAGGTTTAAAATCGAGAGGCATGGTTGATATAATTACAGGCATCTTTCCCGGATTCCAGTCTGCATCATCCGGTAACAGAGCTGCCCTGATAGTCAACCGTTGATCTTTGGAGAAATGCCAGTTGACCGGCTGAAATGTCACAGTGGCTGTTAGACCATAAATTCCTTCTGAAAGAAAAATCGTAACCGCACCGGAACCATTGGATTGATTTACCCTTCTGGCAGCTTCAAAAAGTGTTTTTACCGGTTGTTCCTGCGATCCTGCATTTTGATCATTTCCGTTGTCAGGATTTACATAGATGTCATTTTTTTGTGCTTCAACAACCGGATTCATTACAAATGCCATCAGCATTAAAATGAACATGAATTTCAATGTTTTCATAATCTTGATTATTATTTAATTTTATATTCTTACAATCACTTTTCCATTGGCAGTGTTGCTTTCCATTAATGCGTGTGCCTGACCAATCTCATCCAGGGAAAAAACTTTTGAGATAGCAGGGTGAAGGTTATGTTTATGCATATGTTCAAAGATGTCATCTATTACAGACTGTGAAGGCGAATTACTTGAAAAGCCGGCCAGATAAACACCTGAAGGCAGGTCCTTAATTGGATAGAAATTGTCGAGTGTTCCCTTTTTACCCAATATTCCTGTGACGCAAACGATTCCGTGATGACTGAGTAAGCCTGCAGAGTCTAATAGTGTTGATGCACCTACGAGTTCAAGTATTTTATTTGCACCACGAGGATAAATTGACAATACCTGATCACGAAGGGTGCCATTATCGATTAAAACGTGATCTGCTCCCTGTTTTAATAAAAAGGTCCGCTTCACCTCGCTTCTTGTAGAGGCCAGAACCGTAGTTCCGATGCTCTCTGCCAGTTGTATGGCAGCCAGACCGGCAGCGCTGGTTCCACCGCGGACTATCAAAATGTCCTCCGGCTTTAGTTGCAGGCAATCCATTACAGAACCCCATGCGGTATAATATGTTTCAGGTATGGCTCCCAATTCTTCCCATTCATAATAGTTGTTTACTGAAAAAACATTTTTTGAAGGGACCAGGGTGTATTCGGCATAACTGCCATTGAATGACCGGCCCATTCCGCCCATCAGGGCAATAACCCGCTGTCCTTTAATGAACCTGCTATCCGAGACATTCGCTATTTCACCCACACATTCAATTCCCAGGATCCGGGGTAATGTGATATAGGAAGCGTTTCCTTCGAACTCTCGCATCATCAGCTCCGATCGGTTTAGTCCAAAAGCTTTCACTTTTATAAGTATCCACCCTGGTTTCACTTCAGGGATCGACACCTCACTCACGTTAAGTTCCTCAAGTTTGCATGTTTTATATAGTACAACTGCTTTCATTAAATTCGATTTTCAGCTTGCAATCTGTTTCCAGCACTGGGGATCAATTCCATAAAAATTGCCGGTATAGCCATATGCTACGGCAGGACAGCCACGACAAAACCTCTTTAATTCACAGAAATTGCATTTTTTAAATTTGTCATAATCCCTGAAGGCGTCCATTTTTTCCCCTGTGAAAATATCGTCCAGATTTTCATTAAACACATTGCCTATATTGCTTTCAAAACGTCTGCATGCATAGACATCTCCAGTTGGAAGGATTGTAAGGTGGCAGTTTGAGCAATTGCATCCTTCATACATAACATCGTCCTTAAGATTTTCAGGTATTCTGAAAAGTCCTTTTTCATGTAAAAACAGAGTCCACAAATGATCCTTCAGGTTGAAGCTTGTCCCGCTATCCTTGTATTGCTCAAACTTCTGCCAGCAAACTTCAAGCAAGCTTCTGTATTGTTCGGGTTCCAGATGAGTGCTTTTTTCAATACTTGTGGGGGCATACCTTGCAAATGCAAATACATTAACTTTATTTTCGACAACCAAATCGATAATCCCGGGTAATTCTTCAGCATTTACCCCTGAAACAGTCGTCATTATTGCACTTCTGATCCCAGCGTTATGCAGGCATTTTAACTTTTCAATAGTTGTATCGAATGACCCCTTCTTTCTCATTGCATCATGGGTTTTCCTTAATCCGTCAATTGAAAGCTGGTACCTTTCGCATCCATAATCTTTCAGCTTCTTACAAACTTCATCAGTAAGGTAAAAAAGGATTTCCAAGTATAGTGAAACTAATGTTATGATAATTAAACAGTTCCATGAGGTTCCAGAATCGGCTGTGTAATATCGGGTCGCCACCGGTAATATAGAAATATGGTTTACGCTTTGCGTTTCTGCACATATCCAGACAGTTTTCAAAAACTGACTCAATCTCATTCCACGACATCTCTTTAAGATTGGTATGATTGTTTTCTGAAAATATATAGCAATGCTGGCAGCGCTGATCGCAACTGTCAGTTATGTGCCATTGAAAAGCAAAGTATTCCATAGTTTTTTGGTTAGTTAAAAAAGTTCCCGGTCATGAAAGAAATATTATAGATTTAAAATTCAAAATTCAAAAAGAATCATATTCAATGACCGGGAGCTTAAATTCTTACATTCAACCGGAACCATATCAGGAACCGCAGGAGGAGTTTTTAGGTTTTTCGTCTCCTTCACCTGCGCCACAGGCTGAAGGTTTTGGGTTACTTTCACTGGCGCCGCATGAAGACGGTTTTGGTTCGTCACCTGTTCCGCAGGAGGAAGGGGCAGGTTTGGTATCGCCCTCCTTTGAACCACAGGAAGAACCACAAGAGGATGATGCCATATCGGCCGTGTCTGTGGTAAGGTAGCTTTGTGCAGAAGTGCGTGAAGTATAACCACCATCTCCTGACCATCCGTTTAGCTTGTTTAAATTGCTCATTTCTTTTTTGTATTAAGTAATCACATGCAATATTACTCCGGAATGACGGAATCGGCAAACAGGGATGTAACGCACTAAATTGGTTAAAAAAGCTGATTATCAATATCATAGATATATAAAAATTTCTAAAATAATTGTAGTCAGTAATGAAAGTAATATCCTTATTATATTATTGCGCTCTTTATGAGTTTAATATCTATATTTGCAGGATATAAAGTGTATCTATGAAAGAGCTTGATTTACAATTCCCGACATGTCCGATAAGAAATGCGTTAAGCCGGTTTGCTGATAAATGGTCTTTGCTGATTTTATGCAGCCTGCAGGCACAGGGCACATTGCGATACACGGAAATCAGGAAAGCCATACCCGACATTTCTCAAAAAATGCTTACGGGCACTCTGAAACAGCTCGAAAAGGATCATCTGTTGAAACGTAAGGCCTATGCTGAAATACCGCCGAGAGTGGAGTATTCGCTCACAGAACTTGGTCTTAGTCTGATGCCGATAATCGGGCAGATGATTGAATGGGCCCAGGTGAATTTCGATGAGGTCACAAAATGAGAGTGAGAGAAGTGGCACCAATTCTTACGCCCATTTTAACAGCAGTTTCATATCCCTTTGCTGTATTAATTAATAAATCCTTATCAATGTTGATTTTACCTTTTTCAAACAGCAGCACTACTGTTGAGCCTCCAAATTTAAAGTAGCCTTTCTCTTCACCTTTCTTTGCAGAACTTCCCATATAAGTTTGTACGATGCTTCCTACCATAGTGGCACCAACTTCGGCCATTATAACATCGCCAAACAATGGATTTGAAAGAATTGTATATTCCCGTTTATTCAAACAGAATATTTTAGCCTTTTTGCGCAAAGCAAATGGGTTGACCGAATAATAGTCACCCTCAACCTTTTTGTTTGGAGTCAAATTCCCACTGACCGGAAAATGAAAGCGATGATAATCGACCGGGGCCAGCCGGATGATAAGTATGGCCCCATCACGGTACTTTTGTGCAAGAACCGGATTATCCAGAAAGGAAGATACATCAAAGCGAAATCCTTTTATAATAAAATCAGAGTTGCTGATATCGGCATAAGCCAGGATCTTCCCATCCGCAGGAGATACAACAGTATTCAAGCTGGTATCAATTGGTCTTACATTATCCTTTAGTTTTCGGGTAAAAAAATCGTTAAAATTTTTGAACTCCTGTTCTTTAGAGCCGCTCATATCAATATTAAAATCTTCAATAAAGGGGTGTATCCTTTTCTCTGAAGAAGTGCGATCCATCATTTTACCATAGATCGATGAAACCAGCTTTCTCTTCGCCAACGCCCACAAGGTTGCTTCTCCTATCGGATTGTAATACAACCATACCAGCCACTTTTCTCCGGCTACCTTTTCAGTTTTTAATTGACCACTTTCCCTTTCATAATATTGAATTGAATTTTGCGGCGTTGGGGGAAAGCAACCAATTATGATAATTATTGCAAGCAACAACAAAATGATACTCCACCGTTTTTTAGTTTTTGTTATTTTCATTTTTGGTTTGATTGCTTTGAGAAGCAAAATTAAATCAATATCCCCCATTTTAACTTACATTCCATTAACAAATTTATAGAAAGTGTGAGTGTGAGAGCGGGAGTGAGGAAAACATTTCGAGTGTGTTCGCTTTCGCCTGCCTGCCGGCAGGCTCGCACACTCGCTCTGTTTTCAGTACCCGGAGCGGACAAAAGTTGCAACCTGTTGTGAGGACGATTCATTTTTTGTACATTAGAGTATGGAAAAACATATCAATAAAAAATACTTGAAATGAAAGCAATAATTTTTAATTATTTTAAAAGAGGTTTATTTAAAACCAATATATCCTTCTTTTGTCTGAATATCATTGTTAACAGTAACTTTGCCCAGTTTAAGCCTGAGAGGATTCAGAATTCTGATCCAGATACAGTCTGGGTATCACCGAATAGACAAGTATTTTATACAACTTCCGCAATTGCTCAGCAGATGACTCCTTTTAATGCATCAACGTTAATAAAACCGGGTGACGAAGTCAGATATGGTTCCTACATTATTCGTAAAATAGGAGAAAGGGTCTTTCAGATCAACGATCCTGGTGATAAAAGTACCAGAGGAGGAGGGTGGGGCGTTGACATGTATCTGGTTTGTGGCACCAAAAAGGCTTTGCTGATTGACCTGGGCAACAATTACATCACAGGTTACGAAAAGGACTTAATAAAAGCTCGCAGGAATGCTGCAGAAGAGCTTCTATCTGTCATTGAAGGATTGGCGGGCAAGCTACCTCTGGAAATCGCTGTAACACACATGCATCCAGATCACGACGGCATGACGGCAGCATTCAATAACCGAAAGGTGACTTTTTGGGCAGGGGCAGGGGAGGACCTGAATGCACTTAAAACACAACATACACTTGATCCGTCAATTTATAAGACCTTTATACAGGGCGAGAAATCGTTCGATCTCGGTGATGGACGCATAGTTGAGACCTTTTTAGTCAGGGGGCACAGCAATGGAGGTACCGTATATATCATTAAGAAAGACATGCTGGTCTTTTCGGGTGATGCCCTGGGATCAGGATTTGGACAGGCGTTCCCCACCATCGAAAAGCTCAGACAGGTAGCAGAGGACTCCCAGAAGCTGGTTGAGTATGTAAAAGCAAATTTTACTCCCTACGAGCGTTATGGGCTGAGGGTCTATACCGGCCATTGGTGGCAGAATGCTTATGGTGGGTTCCTGTACCCGAACAAGTCCCAAACTGACATAGGATATCTCGATTGGCGCTTCATTCAGGATGTGGCTACCTGTGCAAATGGTATACTCCAGGGCAAGTGGCTCATTGATGGCAGCGGGCTTCGTTACATAGGAAATATGGTCTACACCGATGCATGGCCTTCCGCGGAAGGCAGGGCAATTATGGTCTGTGGTATTGGCACGATAATAATACCGCTCAGACAGGCATATGAGGCCGCCGGTTTGAAGATGCCGGAATAATTTCCATTGTTGAAACCCTCTGTCCCGATAAATCTCTTCTTATAATAACCAGATCATTTACTTTTTGGTAAATCCGGCACTTTCATGCCAGATGCTCCATATGCAACATCTTCAGGCAAAATAAGTGCCCCATTATAAAAGACAATCTGAATTTGCTTTTGATTGTTATTTCCTGCAGGAACTTCAAAGTGATGAAATCCCCTGGATGCATCAAGCCAGGTGCCATCCTTTATCGCGTTTGAAACGATAGCCATATCCTGGATAAACCGCCATTCACCATAACCTGCATCTTCGGGCAAGGTATCAACAGAATCTGTTTTTGTTGCATGAAACATCATCTCCCCTGAATGGCCGGTGTAAACCTGTAACCTGTACCTGTCATAGGGAGCTAGGTTGTCTTTGAGTCTATTTACAAGTTTGTTAATATCTACTGTAAAGTTATTAAATGCCTCTGCTGTACGTAATTCTCTTTTCCTTCTTGGTCCAGGACTGATTGCATCTCCTGTAAACAGCATCATGTCAGGTTTTAAAAGAAACACTGTACCACCATTTGAATGGCCCCTCAATAAAAATGTTTCTACAATGCGTCCGCCTCCAAGGTCAAACCTCTTTTCCCCCTGTTTGAAAATCCTGTATATTGAAGGATCCAGACCATGCATGGTTTTCAACCTTTCCATCTCCTCACCTTCCCCGATCCATAAAGGCACACCGGTGCCAACGAAAGCTTTTGTCATACCACTATGGTCCGGGTGCATATGGGTGACAGCAACCTCCAGCTGCCGTTTGCCAATTAATTTGTTAACAATATCCAAAAACTCCTCTTTTGCATTTTTACGGGGTTTGATGAGATCTTTTTCAAAACCATCAATATAATTATTGCCCAGATCAACCATTAAAGCCTTGTTTTCGCCACAAATCAGATAAATATCCGTGCCTATAAGCCCTCCCATTATAGCTTTCGGATCGCCGGGGTCGTTGATTTTATATATCTCTTCCCCTATTTTGTAGATAAGGTAGGAACCGTAATGTACACTGTCGCCCAATTGTTTCAATTTTGAAGGATCGAAGCCAGTAGAAATTAGCTGCTGCGTGCAGGCGATACTTGAAATCAGTATGCCAGCCATTATGATCACATAACTCAACAATGGCATAATAAGGTTTTTCTTAATAGAAATATTTTTGCAATATTCTTTTGTAAAATTCCTTTTTACTGACATAGCTTTAAAAATTTTGGTTAAT
>CAIPJU010000199.1 GCA_903865465.1 uncultured Bacteroidota bacterium | reverse complement strand
TTCATGGGAATGGGCGAAAGCCTGCTTCCTGTAACAATGGTTGCTTTTGCCTGGAGTATACTGATGTCGATGAATATAGCCTTCAGCAATATCTGGGGTATCATTCTAAAGGAATGGAAAGGGGCCGACAGGAAGACAGTTTCAGTGTTGGTGGCTGGCATTCTTGTACTTGTACTATCAACTTTCGTAATCAAACTATGAGTCCATTCCGAAAAGCCTTTTATACCCCTAAATCCCCTAACGGGGACTTTAAAACTTGCTGGTTTTCAATTGTTCCCCTTCCAGGGGTGGGGGCTAAGAACAATTGAAAACAAAAACTATTACTTTTCGGAGCGAACTCAATTTTTAACTTAATATTAATTAAAATGAATAAAGATCAGGTACTAAAGGCCTATGAATCGGCAAGAGAGCAATATGCTCAGCTTGGGGTGGACACGGATGATGCAATAAATAAACTCGACCAGATAAAAATCAGTCTCCATTGCTGGCAAACAGATGATGTGGGCGGATTTGAAACTCCCGATGCAGAACTCGGCGGCGGGGGGATACAGGTGACCGGGAACTATCCTGGCAAGGCTCGTTCAATAGGGCAGGTTCGTCAGGACCTTGAAAAGGTTATGAGCCTTCTCCCCGGAAAACAGAGATTAAATCTTCATGCAATTTACGGTGACTTTAAGGGAGAAAAAGTAGACCGTGATCAGATTGAATTAAAGCATTTTCAAAGCTGGATTGACTGGGCTAAAAAAGAGAAGACAGGAATTGATTTTAATCCGACATGTTTTTCTCATCCATACGCTGATGATGGATTCACACTCTCGAGCAAGAATGAAAAATATCGTCGTTTCTGGATTGAGCATACAAAACGGACCCGTAAAATTGCAGCCGAAATGGGTAAACAGCTCGGAACGCCTTCTGTTAATAATATCTGGATCCCCGATGGGTCAAAAGATATTCCTGTTGACAGAAATAAGCATCGTGAGTTGCTGAAACAATCGCTCGATGAGATATTTGAAGAAAAATATCCAATCGAATACCTGAAGGATGCTGTTGAATCTAAGCTTTTTGGAATAGGCTCAGAAGCAATGGTAGTCGGATCTCATGAGTTTTATATGGGATATGCCGTGAAGAACAATAAGCTTTTAACATTGGATAACGGCCATTTCCATCCCACAGAACAGGTTGGTGATAAAATCTCTGCAGTATTGCAGTTTGTCGATGAAATCCTTCTGCATGTTACAAGGGGTGTTCGTTGGGACAGCGATCACGTGGTGATCTTTAATGATGAGATTCAGTATATAGCCCAGGAAATTGTGAGGGCTGATCTGCTTGGCCGGGTTAATATCGGTCTCGATTATTTTGATGGAAGCCTGAACCGCATCGGTGCATATGTGATAGGTGTGAGGGCCGCCCAGCTTGCTTTCCTGAATGCTCTGCTTGAACCTACAGCTAAACTCAGAATTTTTGAAAATGGAGGTATGTACTTTGAACGACTTGCCCTTCTTGAAGTGTTGAAGACAAAACCTTTTGGAGCTGTTTATAACTACTACTGCCAGATAAATAATGTTCCTGTTGCTGAAGATTACATTCTGGAAATTCAGCAGTATGAAAAGGATGTACTTAGCAAACGTTAACTTAGTTAAGGAAAGAAAAATAAATAAAATACATTGGGGCAGACATATCCCAGGATATTTTCTGCCTTAATGTATGAATATTCGACAGAGGCTGATCAATACGGTTGGCTTAAGCGAAAAGGGAGACAATACTGGAATCTTTAAATAACAGAAGATGAAAGATGACTTAAAAATTGCTTCAAAAAAACTGGGAGTTGCTGCCGACCACGGAGGTTTTGAGCTAAAGGAAAAGATGTCAGCTGTTTTGAAGGCGGAGGGTTACATAATTGTGGATTTTGGTGCCGATAAATATAACAGGGAAGATGATTATCCCGATTATATAGCCCCCATGGCAAGAGCTGTAGCCAGGGGGGAGGTAGGAAAAGGTATTGCTTTTTGCGGGAGCGGAGTAGGAGCCTGTATTGCTGCAAACAAAATCACTGGAGCACGTGCAGCCATTATCACCGATCCTTTCTCGGCCCATCAGGGGGTTGAAGATGACGACATGAATATTATTTGCCTGGGAGGAAATATTATCGGTTTCAACCTCGCACTTGAACTCGCCAGGATTTTCCTGAATGCGGGTTTTAAGGGAACAGAAAGATTCGTCCGCAGACTCGAAAAAGTTGCAATTCTCGAGAAGGAGAGATGAACCTGGAGGCTTTATCGGGGAATTATATATCTTTTAACGGTTAATTAATTTTGCACTACCACCGGAATACCTGTCACCTTCTGGTTTGATTTTTGAAGCAGCAACCTTAATTTCCTGTAGTTCACCAGGGCTTAATTCGAATGATGCAGCTCCCAGGTTTTCGACTAATCGTTCTTTTTTTGTCGTTCCAGGTATTGGAACAATCCATGGTTTCTGACCAAGAAGCCAGGCAAGAGCAACTTGTGCAGGAGTCACATTTTTTCGTTGTGCAACCTCTTTTACCAGGTCAACAAAGACTAAATTGGCTTTTAAATTTTCAGGATTCAGCCTGGGAACAGTACTGCGAAAATCCTTGCTGTCGAATTTTGTGTTTTCGTCCATCTTCCCGGTAAGAAAGCCTTTACCAAGCGGACTAAAGGGAACAAAACCAATACCCAGCTCCTCAAGTAATGGAATTATCTCATCTTCAGGCTCACGCCACCATAAGGAATACTCGCTCTGAAGTGCAGTAACCTGGCAGACAGCATGAGCCTTTCTAATTGTCTTTACTCCTGCTTCCGATAAGCCGAAATGTTTTACTTTTCCCTCGCTGATAAGATCTTTTACTGTTCCGGCTACATCTTCAATTGGTACGTTAGGGTCGACACGATGCTGATAAAAAAGGTCAATGCAATCGATTCTCAGACGTTTAAGGGAGGCTTCAGCAACCAGCCTGATTCTCTCAGGACGGCTGTTCAGGCCCTCCGCGCCAATGTTGAAACCAAATTTCGTTGCTATTGTCACTTCTCCTTTGAAGGGCTCAAGAGCTTCTCCCACAAGTTCTTCATTGATAAATGGCCCATATACCTCTGCAGTATCAAAAAATGTTACCCCCAGCTCTACTGCCTTACGAATCAGATTAATTGATTCTGTTTTATCGGCTATGAGGCCATAACCGAAACTCATCCCCATGCAGCCTAAACCGATGGATGAAACTTCTGGACCGTTTGTACCCAGTTTCCGTTTTGTTATACTTGTATTCATAATGTTAATATTTTAAAAATTTAACTTTGAAATCGTATTAATCCTGATGTTGCTAATGCACAGATAATCCAAACTGATATGCAGCATTCATAGCTTCCTTGCCAATGATTTCACCTTTATTCCAGGCTCCTGTGCCATAAACGATACCCTTTTCCTCCGCTCCGTCAAGGCAATATGTAAAACCCCTGAATCCTTCAATAGTTCGTTCCATAGCATCAGTATCGTTGTCAGCCGCCGACACGATGAAATAAAATTTCTTATTGCTGATCTCTGTATATCTCGGGCAGGTACGGTCGATCAGCGTTTTCATCTGTCCGGCCATCGTGTAGAAATAGACCGGGGTAGCCATAACAATAATATCTGCCATAACCATTTTATCCAGCACTTCAGACATGTCGTCTTTTTGGGGACAGCTCTTGGCCCTGTCGATACAGGTACCGCAGCCGGTACAATAATTAATCTTTTTTTCCTTCAGGAATATTTTTTCTGCAACGTGACCTGCTTCCATCGCGCCCCTTAAGAACTGGTCGCAGAGAAGATCGGAATTTCCTCCCTTGCGGGGACTGGATGAGAGGATCAAAACTTTTTTTGTCATATATTCTGGTTCTTTTTTTAATAGTACGAGCGAAGGCCCATGTTAAAAATTCTTTAATTAGAGATGTTTTAAACTTTGCACAAATTTATATACTTGGCTTGCCTTAATATAATAAAATAGAAACAAAAAATTACGAAAATCAAATATTCCCGGTATAATCCAGGTGATTTGCACAAAGAGGAAGAGAGGTGTATTATCGCGAAATAAAACAGAGGAAGCTGGTCGAATAGGGATAGGAATAATATTTAAATTTGTAAACCCGTAAACCCGTAAACTAATAAACCTGTAAACTTGTTCTCTGATAAAAGTAAACACATGAATACTAACTGATGAATATCTCAGGTCAAAATAAAACTTCTGTAAGGCTGAATTCAGTTCTGCTCTTATTGCCATGCTGGCTGCTTCTTTTCTTTTACAAGGAGAAGATTTCACATTTTTTGGTTTACAAAATTCTTATGATGGCAGCGGGAACGAGGTTGTCGGCTACCCTTTCTTTCTTTTTTACTACTTTTCTTAAAATATCACTCTTGTTGGTATTTATCGTCTTTGTAATGGGAATGGTGCGTACTTTTTTCCCGGTTCAGAGGGTCAAAAAAAGATTGATGGATATGCCTCAGCTACCAGCAACAGTTATGTCAGCTCTTTTTGGAGTGCTTACCCCGTTTTGCTCCTGCTCGGCGGTCCCAATGTTTATCTCCTTTCTTGAGACTGGTGTGCCTCTGGGCCTGACCTTTTCTTTCCTGATTGCATCTCCTCTTGTAAATGAGGTAATTGTGGTTATGCTTGCCGGGCTCTTTGGATTTAAAGTGGCCCTTATTTATGCTTTGGCCGGGCTGTTAATAGCCAGCTCAGCAGGTTATCTCATAGGAAGGCTGAATCTTGAAAAATATCTTCCCGACTGGATGCTTAATTTCCGGAATGAAAAAGAGCAGCCCTTAAGAGGGTCTTTAATGGAAAATATGTTATCCAGTGGCTTCCTTGCGGTGAATGATGTCATCTCACGTACCTGGATATTTATTCTTGCCGGAGTAATTATTGGAGCTGCTATTCATGGTTATGTTCCCGAGGGATGGCTCAATAAGGTACTCGCAGGGAATGCATGGTACTCGCTTCCCCTGGTTGTCCTGACGGGAATCCCGCTTTATTCCTGTTCCGCATCCGTTGCACCTGTTGCCTTTGCACTGGTTGATAAGGGAATGCCACTCGGATCGGCACTTGCCTTTATTATGGCTGTTGCCGGTTTATCTCTGCCGGAATTCATTATGCTGAAGAAAGTCCTGTCGGTCAGGCTTATAGCTATCTTTGCCGGAATAGTCTTTACCGGAATACTTTTAATGGGTTATATCTTTAACCTGCTTCTGTGATTTCCTGTTCTATTCCGTTCCGAATTATTTCTTTGAATACCTGTATGTTGGATTTGGGTAACCCGGACTGATACATCTTAACCTCCTGATTTTAACCTTTATATTGTTGTTTGTTAAGGCGTTGATCGAATTCATAAATAGTTTCTCAAGCTCTTCCGGTGAAATTTCCACCCTTGCATTCAGAATCATATCGGCTGAATTTCCCGATCCGGCTGACCAACGATAAGAAAGCGTTTCTGTTCCGCCTGTCAGGTTGGCCGAGATATACTGGTCCCCATTTTCCACCATCATCTTAACATGTCCGACAGGTGATTTTTTTGCCTCAAGCCGTAATGCAAAGTCCTTCATAAAGTTCAATGTAAATTCATCCCAGTTAGTCCCATTGCCTGTGAGTGTGGCAGAACAGTTCAGCCAGCCCAGCACAGCTTCACCTTCTGCATATTTATCATAATCAATATCAACAATATGTTTGCCGGCATCCTCGCTGCCAAGGACATAATCGAGCCACTCCCTGACCCCTTCTCCGTTTTTTGAACTGATAGTTATTATCTTGCATTCCGGAAAGTTCTTTCTAACTCTACCCTCCAAATCTTTGATCTCTTCCGCAGAAAACGAATCAGTTTTAGTTATGGCAATTAAATCGCTCTCTTCAAGCTGTTTTTTGATAATATATACAGCACTTGGATGCAAATCGCCTGTTCCGTCAAGGATATTTTTCAGACGGCCTGGGTCGGCCAAAACTGTCAAAGGTCCTACAGAGACCTCGCTCTTCATCATTTCCTTAATAGGATTAATGAGAGTAGCCGACAAGTCAGTGCAGCTTCCAACCGGCTCTGCAATAATAATATCAGGTCTAAGATCCTTGCTCAGACTATCCATGGCTTTTCGTAATCCTTTGAAATCGCAGCAGAAACAGCTTCCTGACACTTCGGCAACTTTAACAAAGGTATGACTTAGCAGTGCTGTATCAGCAAGGTCATCGGCCTGGTCATTGGTAATAAGCCCAACTTTTATTTCTCTCTCTTTTAAAATTTTAGTGATTTCAAAAAGAAGTGTGGTTTTTCCTGCTCCGAGGAATCCTCCCACGAAAATCAATTTTGTCATTATAAATTGAGTTTATTTTTAATTACAATTGCAGGAATCAGATTGGGTCTTCATTGATGGTTCCAAAATATGCACAAAAAATAGTGAAGAGATTACACCACCGATCAGGGGTGCCAGTATATAGACGAAGAAAAAGCCTCCCTTATTATCGGGAAATGCTGCATCCTTCCAGCCTGCTGCCCAGGCAATTAGTCTTGGACCAAAATCGCGTGCAGGGTTTAGACCTGCCTGAGTAAGTGGTGCAATAAGGCAAATAATGGATGATACAGTCAAGCCTATAAATAAAGGTGCAAGGGCATCATCAGGCCGGCCAACATTGCATCCTTCAGTCAGAGCAAAGATCATCAGCAGAAGGAGGAAAGTGCCAAATGCCTCGGCTGCCATGGCCTGGGGCATGGAAACCACAGCCGCAGAACCCGGAGTAGTATAAAATTCGCCGAACATTCTTGCAGTCGCAATTGAATTGGCTGTCCCCCTGATTATACCATGCTGATGTTCAAAACTTGCAATCGAAGAGCCAAACAGAAGATAGATGGCGATACCTCCCGATATTGCTCCGAATAGCTGCCCCAAAAGATAAACAGTCATTTTTGCTGGTCTCATACGTCTGCTTGCAACCATCGCAACAGTCACGGCAGGATTAAGATGTGCACAGGATAGATGCCTTGTCAGATAAATTGCTAATGTAACACCCACTCCCCATGCCAATGCTATCTGGATTATTCCATGGTAGGCATCAAATAAAACAGACGTTGCCACTGATCCGCAGCCAAATAACGCCAGAATAAAAGTTCCCAATGATTTTCCCAGAAATTCCTTTTTATACTTCATCCTAATTATCATTTCTGTTTTAAAATATTCTACTATTTGAATAATTCAATATCCCAGGGATCTTCTCAGCGCCTCGGTATGGTAAATCAGTGGGTACAGTTTTTCATCATACCATAGCATTGCAAAATAGAGGCCTATCGGCGCAGGTGGGATCATTTCATTATTCTTAAGCCAGTTTATTCCTTCGCCGCAAGCCTCTTCATAAGCGTCAGCCAGGGCTGACACCGCCAAGGCAGTCTCTTCAATGGTTCCGGCAATCTCCTTTTTACCACCCCAGCTGCCGTCGCTGTTTTGCTGACTCCTGAGAAACTCCCGTGCTTTATCAGTCATTTCTGAAATCCGGTTTAACAGGGAACTTTCAGGATGTTGTAATCCCCG